>JADGON010000358.1 GCA_017882945.1 Acidimicrobiia bacterium
CGATGTCGGGCATGTTCTTCGCGAACCAGTCGAGCATCGGCTTGCGCTCGAACCGCTTCAGCGCGGCGAGCCGCCAGTTCGTCATCCACTCCGGCTCGGACTTGTGCCAGGAGATGTCCTTGACGACGTCCTCGTTGACGCCCTTCTTGGGCTTGTAGACGTAGCTCTCGGCGTCGGACCAGCCGAGCTGGTACTTCCCGAGATCGATGCCCTTGACGGCCATGTGAGGTGCTCCGTGGATCGGGGGCCGGCCGGGGGGCGGCCGGGGATTTCCACTACGTAGATAGTAACAATACCCCAGACCACAAACAATCCCGGCGGGCGTGGGTTATTCGAGGCCTAGCGGTGGGCGCCGAGGGCCTGCGAACCGCCCGACCCGCCGGGTGCGGTGGTGGTGGTCGTGCTCGTGCTGGTCGACGACGAGCCGCCCGTGCTCCCACCGTTCTTCAGCGCGTTCGACGCATCCAGCAGCAGCTGGCCGACCTGCCTGCTCAGGTCCCCGTACTTCGCGAAGTCGCCGGCCTTCAGCGCATCCTGAGCGCTGTTGTAGGCCGTCGTCGCCTGTTGGAGCAGCGACTGGACCGTGGCGGAGCCCGAGGTCCCCCCACCGCTGGGCGGCTGGTTGGGCTGGGTCGGCGTGCTCGGCACCGCGAGGTCGTGGAAGGCCGGGAACTGCACGAGCGCGTTCTCCACCGTCGTGGCGATGACCGCCTGGCCCGCGTAGAACACGACGACGAACCGGAATGCCGGCTGGTTCTGGCTCTCCGAGACCACGTAGATCGGCCGGATGTAGAGCAGCGAGTCGTCGATGGGGATCAGCTGCAGGCTGCCCTGCTGCACATGCGAACCCTTCTGGTCCAGCAAGGTGAACTTCTGCGAGATGTCCGAGGTGTTGAGGATCGTGCTGTTCACCTGCACCGGGCCGTACACCGTGTTGTTCCCCGTCGGCATGGTGAAGCTCTCGAGCTTGCCGTACTGGTCGGGCTCGGACTTCGCCACCATGAACGACACGAGGTTCTGGAGCGCGTTGCCCGAAGACACCGGAACGAATGGTCGCAGGATGATGAACTGCTCGTGGGTTTGGCCGGGCAGCTTGACCAGCAGGTAGATCGGGTCGATGCGCTTGCCGCCCGACGACGCGGCTTGCGGGACCTGGGTGCTCGCGGTCACCGCGCCGGTGTCGGTCACTCCGACGACCGCGCCCGTGCCCGGGTCGGGCGAGACCTCCCAGAGGTCCGCCTTGGTGAAGAAGGTCGTCGGGTTGGTCATGTGGTACGTGCGGTACACGTCGGTCTGCGCGCGGAACAGGTCCTGGGGGAACCGGAGGTGGGCCTTGATCGCCTTCGGCATCTTGGTGAAGTCGGTGAACAGCTGCGGGAACGCCGTCCGGTACGCCCGGATGAGCGGGTCCTTGGTGTCGACCACGTAGAAGCGAACCGTGCCGTCGTACGCGTCGACCGTTGCCTTCACCGAGTTGCGCACGTAGTTGAACGAGCCGCTCAGACCGCCCTCACCGTTGAAGCTCTCCGAGTAGGGGTACGCGTCGCTGCTCGTGTACCCGTCGATCAGCCAGACGAGGCGACCGTTCGCGATGACGGGGTAGGGATCCGTGTCGTAGTGCAGGAAGGGGGCTGCCTTCCTCACCCGGTCGAGGATGTCGCGCAGGTAGAGCACCTTCGTCTTCGGCGTGACCTGACCCGAGATGAGGACGTTGAAGTCGTTGAACCGCAGCGCGAACGCCGCGCGCCGGAGCCAGCTGGAGAGCTCGACCCCGCCCGCACCCTTGTACCGGGTATAGGCGTTGTTGGCGCCCTTCTGCTGGTAGTTCAGCTCCCGGGTCTTGCCGTCGACGAGCGAGAAACCCGCCAGGTTCTCGCCGAAGTAGACCTCCGGTCGGTCGAGCGGAATGTCGCCCTGGGGCGGGATGTCGTTGAGCAGGTAGTTGGGCTGTCCCACGTCGCTCGACTCGTTGATCGCCGAGACGACCGCGCCGTACCCGTGGGTGTACACGAGGTGGCGGTTGACCCAGCCCTGGCTGGGCAGGTTGGCGAGGTTGAGCTCGCGCGGCGAGATGAGCGTCTGCTGGACCTTGCCGTCGATCACGTAGCGGTCGACGTCCGCGTCGGCGAACTTGTAGAAGGTCTGCAAGCCCTGGAAGAGCTGGAAGTCGCGCAGCGCGATCTCGGGATCCCAGAGGCGCGCGTTGTCGATCGTCGTCGCGTTGTTCAGGATCGACTGCGACGTGAGGTTCTGCTTGTAGTTGAAGCTCTTGACCGCGACCTTGTCGAGGCCGAACGCCTCGCGCGTCGCCTGGATGTTGCGCTCGATGTACGGACGCTCCTTCTGGAGCTCGTTCGGTTGCACGACGAACTGCTGGTACACGGCCGGCACGATGGTCCCGATCACCAGCGACACGAACGCCCACAGGCCGACCGCGATGACGGGCAGCACCCAGCCCCGGCGCCAGATGTTCCAGACGAACAGCGCGGCAGCCACGATCGAGATGACCATGAGCAGGTTGAGCGCGGGGAGCTGCGCCGCGACATCGGTCTTGCTCGCGCCCTCCACGACGCCGCGGGTCGAGAAGTTCAGCTGGAAGCGGGCGTAGTAGTACTGCGCGGTCTTCACCAGCGCCATGAGCGCCAGGATCACCGACAGGTGCGCCTTGACCTGGGGGGTGACTCGTTGGAACGGGCTCTGGAGCCGGATCCCGCCGTTCAGGTAGTGCGCGACCGCGGTGACGATGAGGATGATGATCAGCGCCGCGAACAGCCAGTCGAAGATGAAGGTGAGGAACGGCAGCCGGAAGACGTAGAAGCCGACGTCCTTGTTGAACTGCGGGTCCTTCACCCCGAACGACTTCGCGTTGGTGAAGAGGATCCACTGCTGCCACTGGCTCGTCACGCTGCCGCCGGTGACGAGCGCGAAGAACGCCGACACCGCGATGCGGATCCGGCCGCTGTACGGACCGACCGACTGCTGGTAGCGAGCGAGGAGCTCGTCTTCGGGACCCATCGTGCGCGTGCGGGGGGCGAGCCGGTCGGCGACGGTGAGGCTGACGAGCATCAGCCCGAAGAACAGGATCGTGAAGACCGCGGCCGGGGCGAAGCGGGCCCAGAGCAAGCCCCGCCACGTCGAGCCGAACCCGACCGAGTCGAACCAGAGGTAGTCGGTGTAGAAGCCGGCCAGCCCGCGCGCGCTCAGGAACAGCACGACGAGCACGACGACAATCGCGATCATCCACCCGCGGATTCGGAAGCCGCCGCGGCGACGTCGCTCAACGGGAGGGACGCGCATCGATGGGGAGCCTAGAGGGCGGCCACCCCCAGCATGGAGCGGGAGCGGGGTTTCCCGCGGTCGATCAGCTCTTGGCGGGTTCGGCGAGCGCGAGGAAGCAGCGACATCCCGGATGGGCGGGCGGGAAGAGCTGCCCGGTCGGGAACGGCGCGCTCCGGGCGATCAGCTCGAGCGCGTTGTCGTCGCAGTCCGGGCACCGCCCGACCTCGGCCGGGACCCAGCGCAGGAGCGTCCCGTCCGGTACCGCGGCAAATGCGCCGCGCGCCCACGCCGCGGCCAGTGCGTCGCCGAGCGCATCCTCGAGCTCCCGGCCCCGGTACTCGCGGTACCGCGCTCCGAGCCGCTGCGTGACCGCATCCGGGTCGTCGCCGGCCCCGTCGATCGCGGTGGCGAGGCGCTGCCGCCAGGGCTCGACCATCTCGTGGGCCAGCTCCTCGAACAGGTCGCTCGGGGCCTCCGGTGCGGACGAGTCGCTCCCGGCGAGCCGGGAGTACGCGCTGGTGTACGCCGAGGCGAGCGGCTCCTCGAGCACCGGCAGCCACGCCTTCTCCTGCGCCTCGGCACTCATCAGCACCTCGGCGGAGTCGACCTTGCCCTTGATGGTGCGGATCTTGTCCAGCAGCTCGTTCTGCTGGTCCTGGAGGGCACGCTTCGCCCGGCGAGCCAGGTCCTTGGCCAACGGGTCGAGGATCTCTGCCCGCTCGGCGCGCAGAGCATCGTCGGGCGACCGCGCCTCGACCCAGGCGTCGTCGGATGCGTCGGGTGCCCGTTCGACCGGCGCGGCCTCCTCCGGTGCAGGCTCGTCCGCGGCGGGCTCCTCGGCCGCGGCGGGAGCCGGGGCGGGCTCCTCCGGCGCGGGCTCCTCCGGGGTGGGCTCCTCGGCCGCGGCCGCGGCCTCCTCCGGGGCGGGTGCTGTCGCGGCATCGGCCTCCGACACCGGCGCCGGCGGCTCGGGGGCCGCATCGGTGGTGTGGCTGGCGCGCAGTCGGGCGAAGAGCGCGTCGACCGCGGCTCCGGAGTCCTCGGCGTCCGGCGGCTCACCGTCGTCGCCCGCCACCGTTCCGGGCTCCGCTTCGTCGTCGAGGACGACGACCTCTTCGAGCTCGAGATCGATCTCGGTGACCGTTTCGCTGCCGGCCGGCACAGAGGCACCTTCGGGCGCCGCCTGGATCGTCTCGAGCTCGCCTTCCACCGGGGGAATCGAGACGGGCACGGGCGGCGCCGCGAGCTCGGCGTTCGCGCGCGCCTCTACCTGGGCGAGCGCGTCGGTCGCGTCGGAGAGCGTGCGCTTCACCACGCGGTACGCGTCCAGGAGACGATCACGTCCACTCCGGAGCTCGTCGACCTGCGCCTGGAGCAACGAACGGCGGCGACCGAGGTCAGCCAGCACGCGCTCGCGCACCGTGCGCGCCTCTTCCACCAGCCCGCGACTCTGGGCCTTCGCCGACTCGATCTCCGACGCCGCGGTCGCGGTCGCCTGCTCCCGGAGCTCACCGGTCTCGCTCTGCGTGAGCTCCCGGAGCGCCTCGGCATCGCGCTCGGCCGCTTCGCGCAGATGCGTCGCGCGCGCTTCCGCAGCCTGCTCGAGCTCCGATGCTCGCGCTTCCGCGGCCTCGTGGCGTTCCGTGGCGTGCTGTTGCGCCTCGTCGCGGAGGTGTCCCGAGGCCTCCTGCGCCTCCCGGACGAGTGCGCCGGCACGCTCCTCGGCCCGGTTGCGAATCTCTTCGGCCGCTTCCTGCGCCGAGCGCAGCACCCGGGCGGTCTCTTCCCCGAGCGAGCTGAGCAGCTGCTGCTCGGTCACCGGTGCTGGGTGGGCGAGCTGCTCCTCGAGTCGCTCGACCTGGCGGAGGAGGTCGGCCTCGCGGGCTCGCATCGCCACCATCTCGTCGGCGACCCGGCGCAGGAAGTTCCGGACCTCGGTCTCCGAGACGCCCCGAAACGCGCTGGCAAAGCCACGGTTGGTGATCTCCTCGGGACTCAGGCGCATCGAGGTCGCGGCGGCGCGCCGGTGCGGGTCAGCCATCGCGCCATCGTATTGAAGCCACGGCGTCGTTCCATGGATGACGCCAACAATTACGCGGCGGCGGCGGTCGCGATCTTCTGCACCGGGGCACCACCGTGTTCGCGCAGCGCGCGCAACGCACCCTTGATCGTGTCCACACCCACGACCTCGGCCGCGGAGCCGGCCCGGGCCTTGGCCTGCGCGACCTCGGCCTTCGGGACGATGAACAGCTTCGCTCCTGCGTCGAGCGCCGCGGCGGTCTTCTGGCGCACGCCCCCGACCTCACCCACGAGGCCGTCGGGGTCCATCGTGCCGGTCACCGCCACCTTCTTGCCGCCCGTGAGGCTCCCCGGTGTGAGCTCGTCGATGATCGCGAGCGTGAACGCGAGCCCGGCCGAAGGCCCGCTCACCGGACCGGGGTCGATCGTGACGTCGAACGGGAAGTCGAACTTGGGATCCTTGGTCACCGGGACGATGCCGACCTGCGGCTTGCCCTTCAACGGCCCACTCGGTGCGGCGCGCGTCGTGATGGACTCCGAACGCGTCTTGCCGTCCCGGGTCACCGTGAAGAGGAACGTCGTCCCCGACGGCTTCGATCGGACGATCTTCCCGACCTCGTCGCGAACGCGGACCGGCTGGCCGTCGATCGCGGTGATGACGTCGCCGGACTTGAGGTGCCCGACCGCGGGCGTGCCCTTCGCGACGTCGGCGACGACGACCCCGGAGCCGGACTCGCCCACCGTGTACCCGAGCTGTTCGAGTGCGACCTTCTTCGCCGCGAGCTGCGAGTCGTCCATCGCGACGACGTTCTCCTGGTTGACCTTGTTGCGGGACTGACCCTGCAGGTAGTTGCTCTCACCGACGACGGTCGAGTCGTTGTCGAGCGATGCCTGCAACCAGCGCCAGACGTTGGGCCGCTCGCGGGAGACCGCGACCGTCAGGAACAGCACCTGGCCCTGGTGGCGATACGTCCTGGCGCCGGAGACCCGTACGATCCCTCCGACCGGTGTCGCGTCACCCGGCGAGTAGATGACGTACGGGAGCCGGATGACGGTCCCGAGCAGCAGGATGAGCACCGCGAGCCCGGCACCGACGGCCAGGACGACCGGCCAACGTCGTCGCGGGCTCGGTGGTGCCGGTGGCGCCGCCGGCGGCGCGGGTGCCATCGGTGCGTCGGGAAACGAGGCGGTCATGCAGCTCCGAGCAGGGTGCCCACGGGTCGGCGCAGGGTACCTGCGCAACTCCCGTCAGCGGGCGCGGGCTACTGGCCCGGACGCGGCGCCGACATCAGCTGGGCGTGCACCACGATGCGCTGCGAGGAGGAGCCGATCGGGTGACACGAGAAGATCGTCAAGGTCCGACCGGGGTGCTGGTCCTTGATCCACAGCGCGGTGTTCGCCACGATCTCGACGCCGGTGACCTGGTAGGTGTACGTGCCGATCGCGTCCGAGAGGATGATGTCGTCGCCCGGCACCAGCTCGGCCACCCGGTGGAACGGCTCGGTGTGCGTGGTGCGGTGCCCGGCGAGGACCACGTTGCCCCAGGATCCGAACGCGGCCGTTCCCGGCCAATGCGCGGGTCCGGCGTCGATCACCATCTGCTCGATGCCCTCGTGCACGACCTGGTCGAGGCCGATCTTCGGGATCTGGATCCGGCCGAACTCGACGAGCGGCACGCGGTTGCCGGCGTTCGGCATCGGGGCCGGGACCGGGAGCGGCGGAGCCGGGTTCGGCGGGGGCGGCGGGGTCAGCGGGGTGGCGGCCGCGGTGGCGAGGGTCGGCTCGACGGCGCGGGTCGCGACCAGCTGGGGCACGATGTTCGGGGACGCCACCAGCAACGACGGCTCTGCGGATTGGCCTTGGGCCCGGCCCGGAGTCAGGGCAATTGCCGCACTCCCGGCAACGAGCGCAAATACGAGCACCAAGAGCAACGGGCGGCGGCAAGCGAGGTTGTTCATGAGGTCCCAGCCAAACGAAGGTGTTGTGCGGACCTCTTCAATAACGGCACGCAGAGTGAGACTCTGAAGTCCTGCCGCAGGTTGATCAGAATGGGACAAATGCCGAACGACGTTGATTTAGCTGCGCGATATGCCGCTACGACCCCTCCGTTGGTGGCCTCGCAGGCCGCCGAGCTGGCGGCGTCAGCCGCTACGCACCGTGATGCCCGGGTCCGGGGCGCGGCCCTCGGTGCCCTCGTGCGCGCCGCCGGCGCCCGCCAGGCGCGGGCGGCGTGGCAACGTTCCGTCGCCGACCCGGCGGCCACCGTGCGCCGGCGGGCAGCCGAGCTGGCGCCTGCCCTCTCTCCGACGCCGGTCGGCGGGCTCCTGACCCTGCTCGAGGACCCGGATCCGTTCGTGGCGGAGACCGCGGCCTGGGCGCTCGGCGAGACCACCTGGACCGACCGCACCCGGGCCCGGGTCGTGGGCAGGCTCGCCGCAGCCGCCGTGGGCCACCTCGATCCGCTGGTCCGGGAGTCCGCGGTCGCCGCGCTGGGCTCGATCGGCGACCGCCGTGGTCTCCCCGCGATCCTCGCGGCGTGCGCCGACCGCCCCCCGATCCGCCGCCGCGCGGTGCTCGCCCTGGCGCCCTTCGACGGTCCCCAAGTCGATGCGGCGCTCGAGCTCGCTCTCACCGACTCCGACTGGCAGGTCCGCCAAGCCGCCGAAGACCTGAGTCCCTCACCTGACTGACGTGGACCCGGCTCGCGGCGGAACGGCCGCGAGCGTGACCGGTATCCGGTCAGTTCCTGGGGCGGCCCATGAACATGTCCTTGAGGCGGTCGAAGGACTCCAGGCAGCGGCCCGCGCCGAGCACGACGCACTCGAGTGGGGCGTCGACGAGGTGGACCGGCAACGCGGTCTCCTTCGCGATGCGCAGGTCGAGGCCGCGCAGCATCCCTCCACCGCCAACCAGATGGATGCCGTGCAGGATCAGGTCCTGGGCGAGCTCGGGCGGCGTCTGCGCGAGCGCGGCGACGACCGCGTCGCAGATCGCCCGCACCTGCTCCTCGATCGCGCCGCGCACTTCTTCGGGCGCCAGGATGATGGTCTTCGGCAGGCCGCTCATGAGGTCGCGACCGCGCACCTCCGCCTTGTACTCGTCCGGCGTCGGGAACGCGGAGCCGATCGCGAGCTTGATCTCCTCCGAGGTGCGCTCGCCGATCGCGATGCCGTACTCACGGCGCACGTAGGTCTGGATCGCGGCGTCGATGTCGAACGAGCCGACGCGCACGGCTTCGAGCGCCACCACTCCCCCGAGCGAGATCACTGCGACCTCGGTCGTTCCACCGCCGACGTCGACCACCATGTTCCCCATCGGCTCGTGGATGGGAAGGCCGGCACCGATGGCCGCCGCCATGGGCTGCTCGATGAGATAGGTGGCCGCCGCGCCGGCGCGCCGCGCGGCTTCCAGCACTGCCCGCTGCTCGACGTGGGTGATCGCCGACGGGACGCAGATCAGCACCCGGGCCCGATAGAGCCGCGAGACACCGGCCCGCTGGAACAGCAGCCGGATCATCCGCTGGGTGATCTCGAAGTCCGTGATCGCGCCGCCGCGCAGGGGACGCACGGCGACGATGTAGCCCGGCGTCCGGCCGATCATCTGCCACGCCTCGTGGCCCATCGCGAGCACGTCCTGCGAGCGGCTGTTGAGCGCGATGACCGTCGGTTCGTTGAGAATGATCCCCTGCCCGCGCGAGTAGACCAGCGTGTTCGCGGTGCCCAGGTCGATCGCGAGATCCCTAGCCAGACCGGCGACCCCGTTGCTCCGGCTCGCGGTCCTCGTGCGGCGGCTCAGGCGCGAGGGCCTGACGGCGGGCCTCGAAATCCGCGATACCGGCATCGATCCCGGTCGGGCGGCGATTGCGGAGAACCACGATCAACACACCGATCGCGATCAGCACCACAGCCAGGATCAGGAACTCCACGCTTGCGACCTCCTCGTCCTCAGGCTCGGGACTTGCTGGATGCGCCCACCGGCCGGATGGGTTGTTCGGCGACCGCCCAGTCGGATCCGTCGGACCAGTGCTCCCGCTTCCAGATCGGGACGCTTTCTTTCAGCGTGTCGATGCAGAAGCGGGCGGCCTCGAACGCCTCGGGCCGGTGGGGCGACGACACGACCACCGCGACCGACGGTTCGGAGAGTGCCAGCTCCCCGGTCCGGTGCAGCAACGCGACACGCTCCAGCGACGGCCAGCGCCGCCGGGCCTCCGTCGCAATTTCCGTGAGCACGCGCATCGCTTCACCTTCGTAGGCCTCGTAGCCGAGCCCGACCACGCCGGCCCGTCCTTCCGAATGGTCCCGGACGACTCCGAGGAACGTCACCACGGCTCCCGCCGACGGAGTGGTCGCCCACGCCACCGCGGCCTCGGTCGGCAGCGGTGTCGCGAGAAGCCCTACCCAGTCGACGCCATCCGGCGGTGCAGTCACGGGTTCATTGTAGGGACGGAATCCGATCCGGCTCCGAGCCGCGCCTCCACGGTGGGATCGAGCGGTGCCCGGGAGTGCCGTTTGGCCGCGGTCCTTCGCGCCGTTCGCGTCGGTACACTCCGGCGCATGGCCCCCGAGGAGGCAGGGGACGAGGACGCGAACGGCCCGCCGCCGCATCCCCTCGATCGGCCCTGGGTTCACCCAAGCGAGCTGTTCGCCGGTTCGAAGCCGTCGTCGGCGCCTCGCGCCCGGCCCCGGCGGTTGATCCGAGCGCGAGACCTCGGGCTCGCAGTGGGCGCGGGCGTCATCGGCGCGCTCGCCATGGTGGCGGTGCTCGCGATCGCCGGGCTGCTCGGCGGATCGTCGACCACCACCACGGTCGTGCGCGGGACGGACGTGCCGGACAATCCCGATGGAGCCGCCCGGCTCGCCGCGGCCAATCACAGCGTCGTGGGCATCCTCGCGACGACCCCGGCCGGCATCCGCCGCATCTCCGGTGTGTGCGTCCGCAATGGCCAGGTGATCACGAGCGCGCTGGCGATCGAAGGGGCGACGGCGCTCACGGTCATCGGCACCGACGGGGTCCGGCGGAAGGGAACGTTGGTGGGCCAGGACCCGTCCACCCGGCTCGCGCTGGTGCGGGTCGGCGGTGGATCGGACCCGGCGAAGCTCGCGGCCAACGGCGATCTCCAGGTCGGGCAGTGGATCCTGGCTCTGGGTGGCACGGACGGCTCGGGACCCTGGGTGGCTACCGGGGTCGTCGCGTCCATGGGTGGATGGGCCAACGACAGCTCGGGCTCACCGACCGCCGGGATGATCACGGTGGATGCGGTGATGCCTCCCGAAGCCCAGGGTGGCGCGCTCCTCGATCGCCAAGGCCATGTCGTCGGCATCCTCGCCGGCGCGACGGGCGACCAGATGGGTGGGCTCGCCACGCCGATCGCGACCGTGCGCGACGTGGTCGACCAGCTCGCGGAGACCGGGAAGGCGGCGCACGGGGCGCTCGGCATTCGCACCGCGGACGAGAGCAAGCCCCGAGGTGCCCGGATCGTCTCGGTCCTGGCCGGCAGCGCCGCGGCCAAGGCCGGGCTCGCCGCCGGGGACATCGTCGTGAAGGTCGATGAGAAGACCATCCACAACGCCGCGGATCTGGTGGTGGCGGTGCGGCTGCGACGCCCGAACGACCGCGTCCGGGTGACGGTCGTGCGCCAGGACGGCTCGAAGGAGATGAACGTGCTCCTGGGCGACGCCGAAGCGGCCGCCACCGTGCCGGCCACCCCGGTCAGCACCGGGTAGGTGCTGGTCGGGCCCATGGTGCGAGAATGGATTGATGGAAGCTGACGCGCAGAACGAGCTCGACGACATCGATCGGGAGCTGCTCAACGCGTTGCAGTGGGACTTCCCGGTGGTGGCGCAGCCCTACGCAGCCCTCGGCGAGCGTCTCGGCATCTCCGAGGCCGAAGTGCTGCAGCGCACCCGCCGGGTCAAGGAGTCGGGAGTGCTCCGCCAGCTCTCCGCGATCTTCGACACGCGTGCGCTCGGCTACTCGTCCGCGCTCATCGCCGCACGCATCGACGCGGACCACATCGACGAGGCCGCGGCGATCATCAGCCGGCACCCCGGCGTCAGCCACAACTACAAGCGCAACCACTCCTACAACCTCTGGTACACGCTCGCGGTACCGCCCGGCGAAGACTTCGATCAGCACCTGGACGCGCTCCACCGCGAATCCGGTGCACTCGTCACGCGCAAGCTCCCAACCCTGAAGCTCTACAAGATCGGCGTCAAGCTCGACATGACCGGGAACACCGCGGCGAACGCGAAGGCCGTCGTACTCGACCACGAGAAGCCCGAGCGCCGCGCCGAGATGGAAGCACCCGAGCTCAGCGACTGGGACACCGCGGTCATCTGCATCGCGCAGGAGGACCTGCCGCTCGAGGAGCGGCCGTTCGCGATCCAGGCCGCCGCGATCGGGGGCACCGAGGAGCAGCTGCTCGCGACGCTGCAGTCGTTCAAGGACCGCAAGCTGATGCGCCGCTTCGCGGCCGTCATGAACCACCGCAGTGCCGGCTTCAAGGCGAACGCGATGGGCGTCTGGGCCGTCCCCGAGGACCAGCTCGAAGCGATCGGCCCGCAGATGGCCGGCTTCGCCGCGGTCTCGCACTGTTACAAGCGCCCGACCTACGAGGACTGGCCGTACACCGTGTTCACGATGGTCCACGGGCGCACCGGCAAGGATTGCGAAGCCACGATCGACGCGATCCGCGAAGAGACCGGAATCGACGAGTACGCGCTGCTCTGGTCGATCAAGGAGTACAAGAAGGTCCGGCTCCGCTACTACGGCCCCGAGTGGGACGAGTGGCGGGCCGAGCACCTCGCACCCGCGACCTAGCCACGCCTCCGGCGCTTCCGCCGGCGGCGGAGGAGCTCGAGCGTGAGACCCGCGGCGATCCCCGCGGCCGCCACGCCGGCCGCGATGGCGATCGTCCGTATCGACGGCAACCCGCTGGGCGGCCGTGCGTCGACGGTCTCCAGGATCGTCTCTTCGTTCGTGTGACTCGGCTGCCAACCCAGAGCCTGGAGGCGGTCCGACGCGACGACCCACGGGAACACCAGGTACGGAACGACCGCCGGGGGAACATCACCGACGCCGCTGGTCCACATGCGGACGAGCGCGCGACGCAGCACTTCGGCAGGGACAGCAGGAACCACGGCGCGCGGTACGAGCTCGTGCAACACCTCCGTGCTCAACCAGCCGTCCGCCGCGACGTTCAGCACTCCTGGGTGGTCTTCGCGCACCATCAGCGCGATCGCCGCCACGACGTCGTCGACATGCACCACTTGAAACGGCGGCGCGGCCCCGCGCACGCGCACTCGCGTCGGACTCGTCAGCATGCGGGCCCAGAGGTGTTGCGCGCCGGCGCCGAGCACGGGTGCGGCTCGAAGCGTCGTGATGGTCACGGTCGGATGGTCGTGCTGCCACTCGGCGAGCAGTCGCTCCACCTCCGCGGCGTGCACCGCGGAGTTGAATCCCGGATTCGGGCGCAGTGGCGCGTCCTCGGTGAGCGGCACCGGGTTGGTTGCCCACGCGCCGTACGCCGCGGTGGTCGAGAGGCGGATGATCTTGCGGACACCCACCGCGGCCGCGGCATCGAGCACCCGGCGCGTCCCTTCGATGTTGACACGCGCCATCAACGCCTCGTCGGCGATCGGGTCGACGATCGTCGCGAGATGCACGAGCACGTCCACTCCCTCGAGAAGCGGCTTGAGATCGTGCCCGCCGATGTCGACGCGGTGAAGCTCGAGGTGGGGGGACCGTCGCGACGGCTCGCGCACATCGAGTCCGACGATCCGCTCCACGCCGGACTCAGCCTCCAAGACGGGCAGCAACCGCTGCCCGAGGAAGCCTGCAACACCGGTGACCGCGACGGTTCGAGAAGCCATGAGAGTCCATAGACTGGCCGCATGACCGACGTTCCTCAACCTGGAGGCCCCGAGGGGCCGGAGGAAGAGGAACCGGCCATGTTCGGATTGGCCGGGCTCCCGGGCCTCGACTTCTCCCAGCTCGACCTCGCACAGGTGATGCGGCTGCTGCAGTCCGAGGGCCCCGTGAACTGGGAGATCGCCCAGCAGGTCGCCGGGTACGTCGCGCTCGACGGCTCCGAGAGCGAGCCCGCGGTTGCCGACGACGAGGCCGAAGAGCTCGACGAGCTGGCGCGCGCAGCGGAGAGCCACGTGGTGGCCGAGACCGGCCTCGGGACCGTGCTGGGCCTCCGCACGAAGACGATGGGTCGGCGTGAATGGGCCGACCTGCACCTCGACGCCTTGCGACCGGTGCTCGAAGCGTTGGCCGTGACCCTGGGCCAGGCCCTCCAGAACGCGGACGAAGACGAGCAGACCGAGCTGCCGGGCGCCCACCCGTCCGGCGCGGGGGCATTCGGTGCCGGTCCGTTCGGCCTCGGCGGCGGCGCCGATCCGTTCGGCGGGATGCTGACGATGCTGGCTCCGCTCCTGCTCGGCGTGCAGGCGGGATCGATGGTCGGGTACCTCGCGCAGCACGCGCTCGGGCGCTACGACCTCCCCCTCCCCACCAGCGACGAGCCCAGCCTCGCGTTCGTCGCGTCGAACCTCGCCGCCTTCGAAGCGTCTTGGTCGATCGACCGCAGGGATCTGCGCTTCGCGGTCGCGTTGCACGAAGTGGTCCACGCGGCGGAACGTTCGGTCCCCTGGGTGCGCGAGCGGCTGGTCCGGCTCGCGATCGAGTACGTGTCGGCCTACGAGGTGGACCCGCGCGCGTTCGAAGAGCAGTTCGGCGAGATCGACCCCAACGATCCGGCGTCGCTCGCGGGCATCGCGGAGCACCCCGAGGCCCTGCTGGGCGCGATGCAGTCGGAGCGCCAGCGCGAGATCCTGGCGCGGGTGCAGGGCCTCACGATGATGTTGGAGGGCTACGCCGACGTCGTCATCGAGCGCCTCGGCAACCGGCTCCTTCCCGACTTCCCCCGCATCCACGAGGCGATGCAGCGCCATCACCTCGAGCGGGGCGAGGCCGAGCGGTTCATCGAGCAGCTGCTCGGCCTGCGGCTCGAACGGGAGCACTACGAGCGGGGCGAGCACTTCTGCCGGGGGGTGATCGAGCGCGCCGGCATCGAGGGGCTCAACCGGCTCTGGGACTCCGAGCGCATGCTGCCGACCCCGAGCGAGGTCGACGCGCCAGGCCTCTGGCTGGCCAGGATCGACCTCCCCGATCTCGAGGGGTAGGCTGTGCTCACCATGTGCACTCGCTATTCCGGCTGGTATTTCTTCTTCGACACCGGGGCGTCCCCCGGGGTCTCAGCCGGTCGCGTCTAGCGACTGCACGAGGACTCCCACGGAACCCCGGCCCTCCGGCCGGGGTTCTTTTCGTTTCCGGGCCCGTTGCCGGCACCGAATCCGTCCCGCTTCCCGATGCAGACCTGAAGGAGCACTCCGATGACGACCGCCGCCACCCCACACCCGCTCGTCGGCGGGAACGACGCCCGAGCCCGGTCGCTCGTGCGCGTCGGCGAGCACTTCGTGGGCGCCGGCATGTTCAGCTTCATCGCCGGGCCGTGCGCGGTCGAGACCCCCGAACAGCTCGCCGCGGCGTGCGAGGCCGCGGTCGAGGCGGGCGCGACGATGCTGCGCGGCGATCTCTTCAAGCACCGCACATCGCCGTACTCGTTCCAGGGACTCGGAGCGGACGGGCTCGCCATGGTGGCGGAGCAACGGGAGCGGTTCGGTCTCCCGTGGGTCGCGGAGGTGCTCGACCTCCGACAGCTGGATCTCGTCGCGGACGTCGTTGATGTCCTGCGCGTCGGCGCGCGCAACATGCAGAACTTCGACCTCCTGCGCGCCTGCGCCGAGACGGGGAAGCCGGTGATGATCAAGCGCGGGATGTCGGCGACCGTCGAGGAATGGCTGCTCGCCGCCGAATACGTCGCGCACTCGGGCAACCTCGACATCATCCTGTGCGAGCGGGGCATCCGGACGTTCGAGCCGTCCACCCGCAACACCCTCGAC
>JADGON010000359.1 GCA_017882945.1 Acidimicrobiia bacterium
CACCGTGACCGATCAGGTCCATCCCCGCTTCGCACTGCTCCAGCTCTTCGGTCGCGGCGGGGCGGTCGGGCTCGGGGGCAAGAACGTACTGACGCCCGATCACCGTGAAGTAGCCGAAGCGGCACGCTTCGGCGGTGTCCATCGTCCGCTGGCCAAACCCACGCGCTCCGGCCACGTCGCCGGCGATCATGCGGAGCCAGGCCAGGTAGGTCGTGACGAAGGCTGAGCTGAACGGGCCGCGCGGGAACCCGATCGTCTCCGCGGTGACAAGCGCCCGGTTCTCCCATTCCGCGCTCTCGGCCGTACGCCCTTCGAGGCCCGCGATGCAGGCGAGAGCCACCGCCGTGACCGGAACCGGGTCGTGGGGGAGGGGCCAGGACGCGGACACGATGGCGTCCGCGGGCCGGGCGAGGTAGCCGGCCCAGGCTTCTTCGAGCCACCTCCGGGCGCTCTCCAATTCGCCGCGAAACAACGCGTGGAAGCCGATCGACGTCCTGATCTCCGGCGCGAACCACGCAGTCGCGGGGGTGTCAACCGACGCGATCAGCGGTTCGAGCACGACCCCCGCGGATTCGAGGTCGCCGCGTACGAGCATGTAGCTCCAAATGCCGATCTGCGCAGGCAGGATCTCGGGTCGATTGGTCTGGCGGCGACAGATTCGATCGGCGAGCTGGAAGTCGGCGAGTACGTCGGGATAGCCGTAGCCGAAGAGCGAACTGACGCTGATCGTTCGGAACATGCGGGCCGCGAGCTCGGCGAGATCGCGCTCGTCGCCCTCGGGCAGGCCGGCCACGAGCTCGATCGCCCGGTCGAGCAGTCGTTGCGCCTCACTGTGGCTCGCTTCGGCTTGCGCCGCCTGCGCGGCAGCAAGGTAGGCCGGGATGCTTTGCGCGACGTCGCCGGCCAGATCGTGATGTTGGGCCACGATTGCCATGTCTCCGGGCGACGTGGCGGTATCGCGAATCAGACGGGCGATGCGGTCATGTGCAACCCGACGGGCATCCAAGACCTGCGTCTCATAAGCGGCGTCGCGCAGCAGGACATGGCGGAACCGGTACGCGTCGCGGAGGCCGCCGCCAAACCTCTCGATAACGCCGGCCGCCTCGAGCTGAGCCAAGGCCTCCATGACTGGGCCGCCGGCCAACTCGCGCAGCAGTCCGTCGTCGAACACCGCGCCGAGCGTCGCTGCCAGTTGCGCCACGCGCAGGTCGATGCCCGGAGCGCGCAGACGCGCAGTGAAGAGCTCCTGGAGCCGGGGCGGCAGGGTTTCCCCCGGTATCGCCGTGAGCGCGCTGCGCGCCAGTTCCTGAATGAAGAGCGGAACTCCACTCCCGCGCTCGATGATGAGGTCGCACTGCTCCGGGCTGAGGTCGCCGTCGGCGACCATGGCCGCGACCAGCTTCGCCGCATCGTCACCCCGCAGCGGGTCGAGCTCGATGTCGGTCGCGAGATTCGCCCATGGCGTCGTCAGGGGCTCCCGCGTCGTGATGAGCACCATCACACCCGGGACAGCTCCGCTCGCGAGCAGGCTGATCAGGTCGACGGTTGAGGGGTCGGCCCAATGGAGGTCTTCGACGACGATCAGCGTTGGCGTCGTCCGGGCGAAACGCGCGAGCCAATCGACGAGCGCGTCGAGGGTCTCGGCACGAAGGGCCAGCGCATCGACCTCGCGTCGCGTCCGCCCCTTGTTGACCTCGAGGCCCAGGAGCGGGGCGATCAGGGGCACGACATCGTCCGGTCGGAGGCCGACCGCATCCAAGCTCTCCTCCACCGCAGCGAGTCGCTGCGCCGGTGTCTGCTCGGGATGCAGACCGAGCCGATGCTCGAGCATCCGCGCGATCGGCCACAACGCAACATTGTGGTGGTACGGAAAACAGCTCGCCTGCAGGATGGCGCCACCGCTTGCTTGCACGTGCTCACACAAGTCGGCGGCCAGCCGCGACTTGCCGATGCCCGGAGGGCCGCGCACGATGACGACCGCGGTCTGGAGCGGGCTGCCCGCCTTGGCGGGCTCGATGACCTCGTTCCAGCTGCTCCGCAGCCGGCCGCGCGGCACCTCGCGGCCGACAAGTGAGATTGGCTGCCGGCGCGCTTCTTCGTGCAGCCGACTCGTGTGGCCACGCCGGACGACTCGAAATACCTCGACCGGGCGGGAGATCCCCTTCAAGGCACGGGTTCCGACGGATGCCATCTCGAAGTGGGTCTCGACCAACTGCATCGTCGCGTCGCTGACCACCACCGTGCCGGGCTCCGCCTCGCCTTGCAGGCGCGCCGCGACGTTGGCGGCCGCGCCGACGATGTCAGAGGCGTCGGCGACCCCGGGGGTCAAACCCGAGACCACCACCATGCCGGTGTGGATGCCCACCCGGATCGCAGCGTCGATGCTGTAACTGCGACGCAACTCAGGACCGGCAGCCGCCATTCGCTCCACCAGCTCGAGTCCGGCGAGGACCGCCCGCGTGGCATCGTCCTCGTGCGCGTTCGGATAGCCGAAGCACGCAACGATGCCGTCGCCCTGGAACTGCAGGACGGTTCCACCCAAACCCTCGATCGCTTCGGTCGCCGCCCGCCGGTACACCTTGAACAGATCGCGCACGATCTCGGGATCCGTCACGTCGGCCAGGTCGGTTGATTCGACGATGTCGGAGAAGATGAGGGTGACAAACGCCCGGTGGCCTTCGTGCAGTGACTGCTCGTTCCGAGCCCGTTCGAGCATCGCCACGGCGCGCCGGTTGTCAGGCGCAACCGCCAGAATGTCGTCGGCGATTGCGGTCACTCGGTCCCACGCGCCGCTCGAGGCCGCCGAGTCGGCCTCGATCAACAACCGGTCGATCAGGTGTGCCAGCGGATCCTCTGGTTGGTCCGACCGTG
>JADGON010000067.1 GCA_017882945.1 Acidimicrobiia bacterium
CCCATGCTGTGCCCGATGAGGTCGATCTCGCGCACACGCACCGGCCAGGCGCTCACGAGTAGCTGGAGCTTCGCCGCGAGCTCGCGCCCGTTGGCAGAGATGTGCCGACCCGTGTTGTAGCGGACGTACACCGGGCTCACGTCGCGCTCGCGTGCCAACAGCTCGCCGTACGTGAGCTCCGGCCGGGTCGTGAACCGCCACACCGATTCCGTCATCATGAGCCCGTGCACCAGCACGCAAAGCCGCGCTCGTGCGTTCGGGTGCGCGCGCCCGAGCCCGTCATGATCGAGTGGGAGCTCGTCGCCCGATGCATTGCGAAACGTCAAGGGAAGGGCGAGTGAAGATGCCTGCGCGGCCAGCGCGTCGCCGAACAGGCCGTTGAGCACGGCCCGTGCGTCGTCGCCACGGCCGGGCAGTGACCTCAAGAGCTGGATCACCAGTTCGATCGTCGCCGGCGTCGGCGCGGGCTCGAGCGGCTCGACGCCTTCCGGTCCCGCTCCCACCCGGCGACCCTACCCTCGACTGCGAACGGTGCAACTCCAGGGTGTTCAAGTCTCGGGTATCACGAGAGAGTCGGCCGAGACGCGCTCGGGATCCGCCGCCGTGGCCCGCGGGACGACGAGCACGGGACAATCGGCGAACTCCAGGACGTGGGCAGTCACGCTGCCCAGGTATGTGGAAGACGGGCCGCGCCGGTCGCTGCGACCCATGACGATGAGGTCGGCCGGCCAGGACTGGGCCTGGTCGAGGATCTGGCGGAAGGGCTCGCCCGTGAGTTGTACGGCGTCGACGTCCAGGCCCTGGGATCGGGCCGTGTCGGTGAGGTGCCGGAGGAGAGCGCGGCCGCCTTGTTCGCCCCGTTCGGTGGCTCCACCGTCGGGAACGGCGGTGTCGAGCAGCGCGCCGAGGATGTGGTCGGTGGTCACGGCCACGAGCCGGAGCTGAGCGCGCCAGCCGGTGGCGAGATCGAGGGCGACCTGTGCCGCGCGCAGTGCCCCGGGGGAGTCGTCGACGGCGACCAGGACGCGTCGGATCGTCATCGTGGCTCCTCCGGTGTCGAGTGTGCGGGGTCGGGGCCGGCCGGGTGGAGTCGGGTGCGGGTGAGCTCCTCACGTTCGTGCTCGTCGAGACGCAGCTCGAGCTCCCGGAGCGTGTCGTGGAGCTCGGGGATCCAGCGGTCGCGAACGGCCCGCAGCCGCCGTTGGGTGAGGGCGAGCTCGGTGCTGACGCGTGCCACGGCGGTCGTCGCGGCGGCGTGTTCGACCGCGGCCTGCAACGCGTGCCGGTAGGCGGCCGCTGCTGCCGCGAGCGCAGGCGTGCCGGCGATCGCGGGCGTTGCGGGGAGCTCGCAACTGGCCTCGCTCGGGAACTCCACTCCCATCTCGGTACGCCACGTGAGGCGAGCGTTGGCGGGGCTCACTGCGGTCGCGGCAGCCTGGAGACCCGGTCGAAGGCCGAGGATCATCGCTCGGCGTTGCCACGTCTGTGCGTCGCGTACTGCAGCGGTCCATGCGGTGGCGGTGCGTTCGGCGAGCGCCGCGAGGCGACGATCTTCGTGGCGAAGCACGAGCTGCTTGCGGTGCAGGATGCTGGCCGCCCGCTCGGCGACGGCGAGCCGGTCCATGAGCCACAAGCGTCCGGAGCGACCCGGGGGATAGCGGATCCTCACGATGGCGGCTCCGTCGAGTCGGGGTGGTGGTGCGCGTCGAGGACGTCGGCTGAGAGCATCGTCAGCTCGCGGCGAGGAAGGACCGATGTGACCGCCCATGCGCGCGTCAACGTGTCGTCGAGGGTCCTGTTCTCGTTGACGCCTTGGTCCATGAAACGGCGATTGAACTCGTCGGCAAACCGCAAGTAGGCGCGATCGGTCTGGGAGAGCGCGGCCTCTCCGAGTAGCTCGGTGAGTTCGCGTACGTCACGGGCTTTGGCAAGGAGGGCGACAAGCTGCGCGGCGAGCTCGAAGTGGTCGTCGCGGGTGCGGCCGGGTCCGGCGCCGCGGCGCATCAACCGTGACAGCGACGCGAGCGGTTCGATCGGCGGGTAGATGCCCGCGGTGTGCAGCTCGGGGGAGAGCACGAGCTGTCCTTCGGTGATGTATCCGGTCAGGTCGGGGACCGGGTGGGTGATGTCGCCGCCGGGCATGGTGAGCACAGGAATCTCGGTGACCGACCCGTTGCGGCCGCGGATGCGACCGCAACGCTCGTAGATGGAGGCGAGGTCGCTGTAGAGGTAGCCGGGATAGCCGCGGCGGCCGGGCATCTCGCCGCGTGCAGCCGAGACCTGCCGCACCGCTTCGCAGTAGGCGGTCATGTCGGCCATCACGACCAGGACATGACGATGCGTCGCGAACGCGAGATGTTCGGCGACTGTCAGCGCCACCCGGGGGGTGACGATGCGTTCGATCACGGGGTCGTCGGCGGTGTTGAGAAACAGCGCGAGCTCACCCGACGCGGCGCGTTCCTCGAGCGCGTCGCGCACCGCGGCAGCGTCGGTGCGCGTGATGCCCATCCCGGCGAACACGACCGCGAATGGTTCGCCACCAGCATGGGCTTGCGCGGCGATCTGGGTCGCGAGCTCGAGATGGGGCAGTCCACCGACCGAGAAGATGGGCAGCTTCTGGCCGCGCACCAACGTGGTGAGTGCGTCGATGACTGAGATACCGGTGAGGATCGCGTCGTTCGGAGTATCGCGGGCGGTCGGGTTGAGCGGAGCACCGTTCACATCAGCGAAGGCGTCGCCGAAGATCGGCGGACCGCCGTCGAGGGGTGTACCCCGGCCGCTGCACACGCGCCCCAGCCAGGCCTCGCCGACGCCGATCCGCATCGGATGGCCCGAGAACC
>JADGON010000068.1 GCA_017882945.1 Acidimicrobiia bacterium
GCCGTTCCCGGGAGGGGATAGATGTCCTGGTCGACCGTGTCGTACTGCGCGGCTGTGATCGTCGTGATCGGCACGAAGTAGTCGGGATGCACGCCGGGAGCGTTGAGCTTGGCTTCCACGTCGGCCGGCGCGATGCCAAGCGAGCGCTGCAACGCGGCTTCGAGCCCCGCGCGGTCCTTGATCCGTTGCGGCACGAGCCCGACGTCGACGGCCTGCACATCGCTCGTCAGGGGAATGGAGTCGACGCCGATGATCGGAGCCCGTGGAGGGAATGCCCGCTCGACCGCGAATGCGCCACCAGCCGGCAGCTTCGGGTGCACGGTCGCCGGCGTCCACGCGACCTTCCACGCCTGGCGCCGATCCCGGACCAGCGAGAGCGCGCCGTTGTAGCGGATGTCGCCGGCGCCCGGCACGTGCAGCGTCGTCGTGAACTTCCCGGTCCATCGCTTCCCAGCCCGACGACCCGCGAGCAGGCGAGCGCGGATCGTGTTCACGCCGAGGGCCTTGGCCTGGGCCTGGTACGCCGCTCGTGCCGGCGCAGAGTTCCCGATGATCAGCGCACCGAGTGCGTGCCAGCGTTGACCCTGCCACGCGTCGAGGTACGCGGTCGCCGCGTCACGGGGGTCCGCAGCCTGCCCGCCGCCGCCCCCCAGCGCCAGCAGCAGACCGCCGACGCCGAGGGCGACCACGGCGGTGAGGCAACCGAGCACGAGCCACAAGCGCTTCGTCGTTCCCATGCTCACGGAGCCCGCCCTCCCGGTCTTCGGGAGGTTCTAGCCGACGGGCGATGCGCCCGCAGTCACGGAGCGACGAACTGGAGGTCGAGCTCGATCTTGATCTTGTCGCCGAGCATCAGCTTCTCGGCCCCGGCGATGATGCCGAAGTCGATGGCGAACTCGCTGCGCCGGATCTCACCGGTCGCCGAGAACCCGGCGTGGATGCTCTGGTCGGCCGGGAAGACCTCGGTGCCGTGGAACTCGACGTCAAGGGTCAGCGGCTTGGTGACGCCGGCGATCGTCAAGGCGCCCACGAGCTCGTAGTCCTCGCCGGCTCCGGTGACCGAGGTCGAGCGGAACGTCATGACCTGGTGCTTCTCGGTGTCGAAGAAGTCCGTGCCCCGCAGGTGCGCGTCCCGGTCGGCGTTGTTGGTGTCGACCGAAGAGAGGTCGACATCAGCACTCACGGTGACCTCGTCGAGGGTGGTCCCGACGTCGAGCGTGGCCTCGAAACGGTCGAAGCGGCCGCGGACGTTGGAGAGGCCGAGGTGCCGGACGACGAACAGGACGCCGGAGTGGTTCTTGTCGAGGGCCCACGCACCGGGTGCGAGCGGGAGGGTCGGGGTGGTCACAGGGGCGGTCATCGGGCGTTCTCCTGGGTTGGAGTGCTGTCGGGGGAGTTGATTGAAGGAACAACGATGGGTATACTTTTGTTCCCTGGCGACGATAAGTGACCGGGTGATCGATGGGAAGAAGGCACTTTCGTGTTCCCCAACCACTCCGAGGTGACCACGGCCGACCCTCCGCACACCGAGTGCGTGGTCGTCCGGGAGATCCTCGACCGCGTCGGTGACAAGTGGAGCGTGCTCGTCATCTCCCTGCTCGGGGTGCGCGGCCACCGGTTCAACGAGCTGCGTCACGCCATCGAAGGCATCTCGCAACGCATGCTCACCTTGACGCTGCGCCAGCTGGAGCGCGACGGGCTCGTCGAGCGGACCGTGCACGCCACCGTCCCGCCGCGGGTGGACTACGCGCTCACCCCGCTGGGGGAGTCCGTGCTCGAGCCGATCCTGGCCCTGACGCACTGGGCCACCGAGCACGGGACCGACATCGCCGAAGCCCGGCGCCGGTATGAGGAGTCTCGGCCCGACTCCGGTGGGGCCCGTTGACCCCCCTGCTCTAACGTTCGTCGTTGATGACCGAAGTCAACCGGCTGCTGGCAGCCAACAAGGCGAACGCCGCGACACGTACGAACGTCAAGGACCCGCGCCCCAGCCGACGGATCGCCGTCGTGACCTGCATGGACGCCCGCATCGATGTGTTCGACGCCCTCGGCCTGCACCTCGGCGAAGCGCATGTGCTGCGCAACGCCGGTGGCCGGGTCACCGACGACGTCCTCCGCAGCCTGGCGCTGTCCAGCCATGTGCTCGGTGTCGACACCGTCGTCATCATGCAGCACACGAAATGCGGGCTCGCGGGGGTGACCAACGAGGAGCTCCAGGAGTGGACGGGCGCGGACCTCGGGTTCTTCCCGATCGATGACCACGCCGCGGCGCTTCGCGAGGACATCGCGCTCCTCACCGAGAAGGACTATCTGCGGGAGCTGAAGGTCATCGCCGGATTCGTCTACGACGTGGAGAGCGGTGAGATCGCGGATGTGGTCCGCTGGGAGCGGGCGGGCGTCGACGCCGAGGCGGAGTGACCGCACTCGTCGCGACGGACGGAGGCCCAGGCGGTCGCGAAGATCGCGCTTGAGCCTGGCGTGAGCGGCGCGTGAGCGTCCCTCGTTTGGGGCTGAATTGCCTTGACACTCCGTTCACACTGGTGATGGATGGGACGGCTTTCTCGCCCGCTGGAAGCGATGCGGGCGCACTACACAGTCGTGGTGGTCGGATCGGGCTATGGCGGGGCGATCACCGCATGTCGCGTCGCGCAGGCCGGTCACGACGTGTGCGTGCTCGAACGCGGCCGCGAGATGCACCCGGGCGAGTTCCCGGATCGTCTGGCGAGCGCAGTCCGTCACACGCAGACCCGGATCGGCGGACGCCACATCGGTGATCCACGCTCGCTCTTCGATTTCCACCTCGACGGTGACATGAACGTGCTCGTCGGTTGCGGTCTCGGAGGGACGTCGCTCATCAACGCGAACGTGGCCGCGATGCCCGACCGCCGCGTGTTCGAGGACGATCCGCGCTGGCCGACGGAGCTCCGGAAGCGGGGCGCGCTCACCGACTACTACGAGCTCGCACGCCGGATGCTCGACCCTCAACCCGTGTCAACGCTCCCGCTCAAGGGCCGCGCGCTCGCCGCCGCGGCAGGGGTCGGCGCTCGCGACATCCGTGCGCAGATCAACGTCACGTTCGCGAAGGGCACCAGCAGCGGAGGCGTCGAGCAGGAAGCGTGCACCGGATGCGGTGACTGCGTCACCGGGTGCAACGTCGGGGCCAAGAACACCGTCGTGATGAACTACCTCCCGCTTGCCGCGCAGAACGGCGCCGAGATCTTCACCGAGGTCGAGGTCCGTACCGTACGTGCGAGCGGCGACCGATGGCTCGTCATGTACCGGCCGCGCGGCGGTACCGCCGGGCGCTTCGCGGGCCCCACGCGGATCGTCACCGCGGACGCCGTCGTGCTCAGCGCGGGCACGCTGGGCACCACCGAGATCCTGCTCCGCTCCGCCGCAGGCGGGCTTGGTACCTCGAATCGGCTCGGTCACCGGTTCTCGGGGAACGGCGACGTCCTGGCGTTCGGCTACGACGAGCTCCGCCGGGTGAACGGGATCGGTGTCGCCCAGCAGCCGTCCCTGGTGGACGAGCCCCCCGGCCCGTGCATCTCCTCGCTCGTGACCGTTGACGACGGCGGCCCGTTCGCCGACGAAGTGGTCGTCGAGGACGCGGTGGTACCCCGCGCGCTCGCGCGCATCTTGCGCCCGGGCCTGGCACTCTCCTCGATGTTGGAGAGCAGCCGGAAGCGGACCCGTTCGGCGGCCCCGTGGTCCGAGGTGCTGTTCGGACTGCTTCGCAGTCCCTACCGGGGACCGACGGACCACACCCAGACCTTCCTCGTCATGAGCCACGACGGCGACACCGGGCAGCTCGCGTTGGACGCGGAGCGCGACCGCGTGCGTGTGGAGTGGCCCGACGCCGGAACGCAACGTCCCTATCCGCGCGCGAATCACATCCTTCGTCGTTTCTCCAAGGCGCTCGGAGGCACCTTCGTACCGAACCCCGCGTGGTCGAAGCGCATGGGCCGCCGTCTGATCACCGTCCATCCGCTGGGCGGCGCGGTGATGGCGGACTCGGCCGAAGACGGCGTGGTGGACCACGCCGGCCGGGTCTTTCGCGAGTCGTCCGGTGCCAAGACCCATCTGGGCTTGTGGGTGGCCGACGGCTCGATGGTCCCCACGCCGCTCGGCACCAACCCGTTGTTCACGATCTCCGCGCTGGCCGAACGCACGAGCAGATTTCTGAATGCGTCGCTACCCGTCGTGGACATCGGCGAGTAGCGCACTCCAAGGAGGCAGGGCATGAGCGGTTCGAGGGCGGGGTTCCACTTTCGCGAGCGAATGGCCGGATGGGTCTCGACGCTTGCGGTCGGAGATGCAGCCGCGGGCGCGCTCCAGGCCCAGGCCGACCGCCAGTGGGGTGAGGTCGTGCTCGACCTCGACTACGAGGATCTCGAAGTGGTGCTGCACTCGCCGGGCACCCCGGCGCGGGTGACCGGGTCGGTCGTGATCGCAGGACTCTCGCCGGTCGTGATGCAGATCACCGCGGGCACGTTGCGGCTCTTCGTTCACGACCTCGACCACGTGCAGACCTGGAAGATGCAGTACGACCTCGAGGTCCGGTCGCAGGAGGGCGCGATCTTCAAGCTCCACGGCGTCAAGCCGCTCCATCGCGGCTCGCCGTTCGCCGCCTGGCCGCGCACCACGACGCTGTACACGACGGTCACGGATGAGCACGGCGCGCCAGTTGCCGCGGGCATCTTGCGCCTGAGCGGTCCGGACTTCATGCGCGAGCTGTCGACGATGAGGGTCACGCACACGGCCAGTCGCCGCCAGCGATTGGTCGGGCTGCCGCGGTTCTTCGCGATGTTCCTCGGGATGCTGCTGCGCCAGTTCGGGGGGCTGCTCAGCGAGCCGTGGGCGTTTCCGCCGCGGCCGCTGCCGGATCCACGGCCGGGTCGCCCTGAGCACAAGACGACGACGTTGTGGTGCACGGGGGACGCGGAGCATCCGCGCTGGCAGGAGCAGGACTCGGAGCAGGCGTGGCTTCGCCTCACTCGCTACGAGGGCGGGACGAACGGTCCGATCCTGCTCGCGCCCGGCTTCGGGATGTCGACGGACGCATACGTCACCGACACCATCGAGGAGAACCTCACCGAATACCTCGTCCGTCACGGCTACGACGTCTGGCTGTTCGACTACCGCGCCAGCCCGTACCTGAAGAGTTCACGAACGAAGTTCACGATCGACGATGTCGCCCGTGAGGACTGGCCGATCGCCGTGGCCGAGGTGTGCCGGCGCACGAAGTCGACCTCGGTGCAGGTCTTCGCCCACTGCGTCGGCTCGATGTCCTTCCAGATGGCGATGCTCTGGGACGGCAACGCCCAGATGCGGACGCAGGTCCGTTCTGCGGTGTGCTCCCAGGTCACCGTCCATCCCGTCAGCACCTGGTTCAACACGTTCAAGGTCCGGATCGGGCTCGGTCCGATCCTGGAGAAGATGGCGCCCGTGATGACGCCCGACGAGAAGAGGACGTTCGCCCACATGGTCTACGACCTCATCTTGCGCGTGGCGCCGACGCCTCGCGGCGAGTCGTGTGGCAACGCGGTGTGTCAGTGGATCACCGCCTACTTCGGGCTGACCCATCGCCACTGGCAGCTGAACGAGGACACGCACAACGATCTGGGGCGCCTGTTCGGAGTCACGAGCGTTCATCCGCTTCGTCACATCGGCGACATGGTCGCGGCGCGCAAGTCACTCGACCACGAGGGCAACGACGTGTACCTCCGCTCCGACGACAAGGACGAGCCGGGAAACGCCAACCGGCTGGCCATCCCGATCCTGTTCCTCGCCGGGAGTCACAACCGGATCTTCTTCCCGGAGACGTCGAAGCGGACCTACCAATGGCTCAAGGCGAGCAATCCCGACGTTCGCTACGACCGCAAGGTGCTGACCGAGTACGCCCACCTCGACGGCATCATCGGTCGCAATGCGAACCGAGAGGTCTACCCGCTCGTCCTCGCGCACCTCGAGCAGGTGTCCACGGTGAACGCCTAGGTGACGAGGATCGCTGCGGCGCGCCGGGCCAGGCCGTCACATCCGAGGCGCAGGGCCATGGTGTGCACCTCGTCCGCAACGAGACGGGCTTCGGTGATCTCGGCTGCGGTACCGCGACGTTCCGAGAGCACCGCGCGGGAGAGCTGGGTGCGGAGCGACCAGACCGGGGCGTGCAGCCGCGCGTGCAGCCGGCGGGCCTGCGCAAGGTGCTCGTCCGCCGCGTCGAGGTCGCCGGTGACGGTGGCAAGCGCGCCGAGCCAGTGGTCACACGCGCCGAACATGTGCGCACCAGTGGTCAGGACCTGACCCGACCACGGGAGCATCAGCTGGTAGATCGCAGCCGCGGCGTCGGCGTCGCCCACGAGCTCCGCGACCGCGGCCCAGATCCCGACGCACAACAGCCAGACCTGGTCGTAGGGCAGATCTTCGAACGCCTCACCGGCGGCTCGGCGGAGCTGACGGGCGGCATCGTCGACCCGGCCGACGTCGCACTGCGCGAGCGCGAGTGCGGCTCGGAACGCCGGGATGCCGGGATTGTCGAGCACCTGCTGCTCGAGGATCTGCTCGACCTCGCCCAGCCGGCCCTGGTCGAAGCGGATCATGAGGAGCTGACCGGCGTACAGGATCGGGGCGTCCGGCTGCCCGGACTCGGTGCCGATCTCGAACGCCCGCGTCGCGTGCTCCTCGGACGTATCGAAGTGCCCACCGAGCAGCAGGTACCAGGCGCGATGGAGGTCGGCCTCCCACTGCAGGAGGGGGAGCGGGACGGCTTCGGCGATGCCGGTCATCGTGTCGAGGTGCTCGGGCGCCTCACTCAGGTCCGCGTCGGCGGCGGTGGCGAGCAGCCGGTACATCGACGCCCAGAACCGCGCGACCGGGTCGTCGAGGCGGCGCGCGATCTGCAGGCTCTCCTCGGTGTTGGCGAGACGCTCGCCGAGCGCTTCCGGGACCCAGATGGTGTTCGGGCGCCGGGTGAGCACGTAGGCAAGCGTGTCCGGGTCCCCGACGCGGCGAGCCATCGCGAGTGCCTCGTCGGAGAGGCTCCGCCGCCGGCGCCAGTCACCGTCCCAGGTCAGCTCGGCCGCGAAGGTCGCAAGCAGTCGCGCGCGCGCGGCGCTGTCACCCGCACCGACCGCACTGATCGCGGCTTCGAGCACCGCGATCCTCGAGGTGTCGACCCGCCCCGCGGCGCTCGCCCAACCGCGGGTGTTCGCGAGCGCGGCCTGTACCAGCAGATCACGCTCGTCGATCTCCCGCGCCCGCTCCGCCGCGTTCAGGAGCGTCGCGCGATGCTCGGGGACACCCGCGTGGCGCTGGGCCTCTCCCAGGGCGACGGTCAGCTCCACGGTCAGCCGAGGATCAACGCCGGGGAGCAGCTCGGTGACGCGCAGGGCCTCCCCGAACCACTGGCACGCGTCGTGCGGCGCGAGCTGCGAGAGGGCCCGGCTCCCCGCGAGGCGCATGTACTCGAGGACGCGCGGATCTGGGGAGGCCGGGTCCGCGCGCAGCAGGTGGTCTGCGATCTCGCCCGAACGGGTCGCGTCGGTCGCGGATTGTTCGAGCACCCGCGCGATGCGACCGTGCAGGTCGCGCCGCCTCGTCGCGGTGACATCGCCGGCAAGTGTGTACTGGACGAGCGCGTGCGCGAACGCGTAGCGCCCGGGCCCCACCTCTCGCAGCACGCGGGCGCGGACCGCGACGTCAAGCCAGTCGATGAGCAGCTCCGGACTCTGGTCGAGGACGTCGGCCAGCACGTCGAGCTCGAAGTCGACGCCGATGATCGCGGCCGTCCCGAGGATCTCCGCGACGTCGACGCCGAGCGCACGTACCCGCTGGCTGACCACCTCACGGACGCTCGGTGGGAGATCGCGCACATCGCCGGGAGCAGAACCGGGATCGACGAGGCCGCCGGTCTCGGTCAGGTGGCGCACGACCTCGACGACGAAGAACGGGTTGCCGTCCGTCTCGTCGCGGACGGCGCGTGCCAGCTTGGAGACCTCGTGCTCGGAGGTGAGCGCGGTGATGAGCTCGCTGACCTCCTGCTCGCCGAGCCCGGAGAGGGTGAGCCACTCGAGACCGGGCACCCGCCGGAGGTCGGCCAGAGCATCGGTCAAGGAAGCCGCACCGAGCAGGTCGGTGTCGCGATAGGTCGCGACGACGAGCAAGCGCGCCGGCCGCGCGACCGAGAGCAGGTGCCGCAGCAGCAGGAGCGTCGGTTCGTCGGCCCAGTGCAGGTCGTCGAGCACGATCACCGCGCCGCGGGCCCCGGCCGCCTCGGCGAGCAGATCCGTGACCGCCTCGAACAGTCGGTAGCGCTCCGCGTCGGGGTCCGCATCCGGTCGATCCGGTGCTGCGGTCACGAGATCGGGGAGGAGCCGGGCCAGCGACGGGCTGTCGCGGACCCAGTCGGCCCAGCGGCCCGCGGGGGTCGCCTCCGCGAGGCATTGGAGCGCCTCGACCCACGGCTCGTAGGGCGCGGCGAGCGCGCGCTGGCAGCGCCCGTAGAGCACGGGGATGCGCAGCTCCGCAGCGCGCCGGCCCA
Source organism: Acidimicrobiia bacterium (assembly GCA_017882945.1). Classification (GTDB taxonomy): domain Bacteria; phylum Actinomycetota; class Acidimicrobiia; order IMCC26256; family JAENVU01; genus Chersky-806. The sequence continues at coordinate 8,540 of JADGON010000068.1, forward strand.
GCTCAGCCGCGAACCGGGTCTTGCCGATCCCGGCCTCTCCCGCGACCAGCACCCCGCGACATTCCCGCTCGTCGCCGGGCGTGTGGCGCTCGATCTCGTCGTCGCGACCGACGAACGGCGTGTCGAGTACGGACTCGAGTGCCACCGGGAGCATCGACGCCCGCGCCCGGACGGGCGCGAGCTCGCCCGCATCCTCGTCCGAGTCGAGTGCCTCGCCGTTGACCGCGACGCGTGGCGCGGGCGGAAGGTCGAGCGCCGGCTCCTGCAGCAGCATCGACTGCTCCATCGTGACGAGGTCCGTGCTCGGCCGGATGCCCAGCTCCTCGTCGAGCAGCGTGTGGAGCTTGCGATAGGTGCGCAGCGCTTCGGCCTGGCGGCCGCTCCGGTACAACGCGATCATCAGCTGGCCCCAGAATCGCTCCCGCAGCGGGTACACGTCGACGAGTCCCTCGAGCTCCGGAAGCAGCGCGCCGTGGCGTCCGAGCGCCAGGTCGGCATCGATGCGCGATTCGATCGCCCAGAGCTGGAGCCCCGAGAGCCTGGCGATCTCGCCGCGGGCCCACGGCGCGTCCGCGAACTCGACCAGCGCGTCACCGCGCCACAGCGCGAGTGCCTCGCGCAGCTCTGCGGCGGCGCGGGCAGGCTCGAGCGGCGCCCGCTCGGCCACCTCCCGGACGATGCCTTCGAACCGCCAGGCATCGATCGACTCGTCCGCGACCGTCAGCATGTAGCCGCCCGGCCGGGTCACCAGCGCGTCGGTACCGATGGCCCGGCGGATGTGGTGGACGTAGGTCTGGAGCGTGTTGGCCGCCGACGACGGGGGATCGCCGGCCCAGAGCTCGTCGACCAGGCGCTCGGGTGACATCAGCGTCCGGGGCGCCAGGAGGAGCAGGGCCAGCAGGCTGCGCGGCTTGGCCGCCTTCAGCACCACCTCGACGCCGTCGCGATGGATCTCGAGCGGGCCGAGGATGCCGAAGTCCACGGATTGCCCCTCCTGCCCCCGTTGCCCCGCGGCTGCCCACCGAACAAGAGGAGCCGGCCTGCGTCCCCCGGAGTGTAGGGGTTGGAACGGTCCATGAACACTGGTCTCATGGTGGTTTCCAACCGTTCTCAAGCGAGCCTCAAGGCTGGTGGATTTGGATTCATGTTGGCGGCGACCCCGGCCAGAGGGCTGCAAGGGCAGGGCGGGGTCGGCCGTCACCCCCCAGGACCCGGCGGCGCGCCCGCGTGGTGTGGCGAGAGCCCCCACGGGCGCGCCGCTCCGGTCCGATGTGCCGGCATCGCGCGCCGAGCATCGCCGCTCCGCCCGGTCGGACGCACTCGAGGTCGCCTGGTTTCGTCACGCTCCGCGCGACCGTATTGGCGGTCAAGCCGGGCCTTGCCTAGCCTCCCGGCGTCAACGGAATGACCTGCACGATCTCGTCCAGGAAGGACGCGCGCATGCAACGGACGGCACGGCGCAACATCGGGCACGCGGTGCTGCTCGCGCTCCTGGCCGTGATCGTCGTCGCGGCGGGCGCGGTCCCGGTGATCTTCGCCATCTCGTCGAGCGACAACGAGGTCGGTGCGGCAGCGGCCAAGCCGGACGCTACGAACACCGGCTACCGGCTGGCCACGCTCACCCAGCTCGCGGGTGACCGGACGGCGTCCGGCATGGGCATCGCGGCGGGTGGGACGATCTCGGGGGTCCATATCACCGGGAAGCTGCTCCTCGACCGTGCGAACGTCCATGTCGTCGACTCCTGGGTCGAGCACGGCATCTACCCGACCTGTTGCGGCGTGGGCAGCGCGGGGCAGGGCGCTCGCATCGAGTACACGGAGATCGGGACGAAGACCGGGAACGCCGGCGGCGAGGCAGTCGGTGAGTGGTCGTACACGCTTTCCCACGTGAACATCCACAACTTCTCCGACGGCCCGCGCGCGAACGGGAACGTCCTGATCGAGTACTCGTTCATCCACGACTTCCCGTCGCTCCCGGGTGATCACAACGACGGAATCCAGATGACGAGCGCGGACGGGTCGATCACGATTCGTGGCAACACGATCTGGAACGAGAACGGGCAGACGAGCGCGATCATGATCGGCGCCGACACCGGACCGATCTCGAACGGCGACATCCTCATCGAGGACAACTGGCTCGCCGGCGGCGGTTGGGCGCTCTACGGCGGTGCTCCAGCCGTGCCCCGGTCGGAGATCGTGCGCAACAACATCTTCGAGCGGAGGTTCTTCGCGGGCTCCGGTCAGTTCGGGCCGGTGGCGTACCTGCCCGCCAACATCGTCTGGCAGAACAACACCTACGACAACGGCGTCGCGATCGTCGGGACCCCCAGCCCCGCGACGTCAACGACCACCAAGCCACCGAAGGTGAGGCCCACGGCGGTGACGCCCGCGCTGACCGTCGGTGACATCTCGATCCGCGAGGGCGACACCGGCGCCAAGAACCTGCGGTTCAAGGTCTCGCTCTCGGTGAAGCCGAGATCGTCGGTGACGGTGACCTACGCGACGAGGAACGGCACCGCCACCTCGCCCTCGGACTACACCGCCACCACGGGCACGCTCACGTTCGGGCCCGGTCGGCGTGTCCGGCGGGTGCTGGTCCCGGTGATGGGGGACCGCACCATCGAGCCGAACGAGACCCTGTCACTCCGGCTGTCGGGAGCGGCCGGAGCCACCATCGCCGACGGTACCGGCATGGGCACGATCATCAACAACGACTGAGCCGGTCGCGCTCAGGGAGCCGTGAGGTCGAGCACCGCACGGGCGAGCGCGTCGGAATCCTGGCGCGCGGCCTGGTAGCGCTCGGCGAGGTCGGGATCCGGTAGGTCGCGGGCGACCACCGGGTTCAGCACCGCGAGATCGACCGGCACGCCGGTCGCGGCGCCGACGATCACCCGGGCCCCGACGGATGCCGCGTCGTCGACCGCGCGACGCACAAGGGGGCGACCGGTCGTCGCGGCGAGGACGTCCCGCCAGAGCTGGTTCTTCGCGCCGCCACCGGCGACGACCAGCTCGGTCGCGTCGGGGGCCACGAGCTCGAGGCAGCGGGCCACGTCGTACGCCACGGATTCGATGACCGCCCGAGCGAGCTCGCCCGGGCCGCTCGCCCCGGTGAGACCGGCGAACGCGGCGTGTGCATCGGGTTGCCACCAGGGGGCACGGGCACCGTGGAGCCATGGCAGCGCGAGCACGCCGTTGGCGCCGGGCGGTGATGCTGCAGCCTCGGTCAGCAGCACCTCGGCCGGCCGGCCGGTGATGCGCTCGAGCCACTCGAGCGCAGCCCCACTCGCGGAGAGTCCGGCTTCGACGACGAAACCCTCGAGCGCGCCGAGAGAGACGGTCGCGATGGCGGGGAGCTCGGCGCGCGGTCCTGGGTGGGGGACGGAGACGTTCGTCGTCGTGCCCCACGAGACCATCGGCACGTGGTTGCCGGCACCGGTGCCGAGCACCTCGCATGCCCGATCGCCACCGCCCAGCACGACCACGACCCCGGCGGGCAATCCCAGGTCGTCGGGCCCGTAGATGGTCTTGCCGTGACGGAACGGCACCAGCGTCGCCGCCGGCGTGACCACGGGCAGCTTCGCGGCGATCGTCTCGGCGACGCCGATCTCACCGTCCAACCCGTACAAGCCGGTGCGCGAGGCCAACGTCTCGTCGGTCAGGACCTCGCCGGTCAGGCGTGCGACCACGAGGTCGCGCGGCGCAAGGAGCCAGCGCGCGGCCTCGAACGTCTCGGGCTTGTGATCGCTGACCCAGGCGATCTTGGCTGCGCAGCAGGCCGCGTTCAGCACGACGCCGGTCCGCGCTCGGAACTCGTCGGGGTCACCGAAGTGCAGGACCGCGGCGGCGCCGCGTTGATCGGACCAGAGGATCCCGGGTCCGATCGCCCGCAGGTCCGCGTCGAAGGGAGCGAAGGTCTCGCGCGCCGCGGAGAACCCGACCGCCTCCACCTGTGCGTACCGGCGGGGCTCCGTGCGGCGCAGCTCGGCGCAGGCATCGACGACCGAGAGCCACCAGTCCTCAGGATCCTGTTCTGCCCGGCCCGGCTGGGGATGCGCAGTAGCGATCTCGCGCCGGGTGATCGCGACCAGGCCGGCGTCGTCCCAGAGCGCGGCTTTCGTCGCGCTCGTGCCGAGATCGAGCGTGAGGACCGTCACTCCGGCGCCAGCGTCCGGATCACCTTCGCCATGGCGGAGAAGTCTTCCCGACCGAAACCCGCCGCGCTCGCGGCGCCGAGGATCTGACGGACGATCCCCGAGGTGAAGAGCGGGACCTGTGCGCCCGCGGCGTAGTCGATCGCCAGGTCGAGGTCCTTGGCCATGAGGTCGGTCATGAAGCCCGGGGCCCAGCCGTTGGAGGCGGGGCTGTCCGGGATGACCCCTTCAGCCGGGAGACGCGTGCGCACGGCCACGCAGTCACCGGTGGCGTGGGTGAGGATCTCGTAGAGCTGCTCCATCTCCACGCCCGCGTGCTGCGCCATGACGGTCGCTTCCGCGGTCGCGAGCATCTGGGCCGCGTAGATGAGGTTGTTGCAGAGCTTCACGACCTGACCCATGCCTGGTCCGCCGACGTGCACGACGAGGCCCGCGAACGGGTCCAACGCTGGTCGCGCGGCTTCCAAGGTCGCTTCCTCGCCCGCCACCATCAGGGTCAGCGTGCCCTTCTGCGCGCCCGCCGTGCCGCCCGAGAGCGGGGCTTCGAGGTATCCGGCCCCCGCACCGACGACCCGGTCGTGCTGACCGCGCTCCACGTCGGGGCTGATGGTCGAGGTATCCACCACGATCTTGCCGGGACCGAGCGCCGGCATCGCAGCGTCGAGCACGTCGACGACGTGCGGCGAGCTCGGAAGGCACAGGATCGTCACCTCGCTCGCGGCGACGACGGCCTTCGCGTCGGCGCCTTCACTCGCGCCGAAGCCGACCGCGGCGTCGACCGGACCCCGACTCCGCGACGCGACCGTGAGATCGTGGCCCGCGTCGACGATGTGACGGGCCATCGGGAGCCCCATTGCCCCGAGCCCGATGAATCCGACCTTCATCCGCACCCCCATCCGCACTCCTGCACGGCCCGCGCCGACGGTGCGATCAATCGATCTTGACGCTACCAGTGACCCTCCCTACGGTGACGCTCGTGTCAGGTTCGGAGCTGCTCTTCGTCTCGCAGGTCGCGCCGTACGCCGACGGGCCCGCGGGCGTTCACGGTGTGCTCGACCAGGCCGCGGTCGGGATGGCCCAGGTCGCGGAGCTCAACGGCCTGACGTGCCGTCGGGTCGACGACGTCCGCTCCCTGCGCGTGGAGACGCTGGCCGAAGCACGAGCGCTCGCGCTCTTCACGATCGGCGAGACCCCTTGGAGCGACCCGCAGCGGACCGTGATCCTCGATCGGTTGCGAGCCGGCGAGCTCGCGGTCTGCGCGATCCACTCGGCGACGGACGCCTGTTACGGATGGAGCGACTACGGCCGCATCGTCGGTGCGCGCTTCGACGGGCATCCGTGGACGCAGACCGTCGATCTCGAGGTCGCGGAACCGGATCACCCCGCGACCGCGCATCTCGGTGCGACCTGGCGCTGGCACGACGAGGTCTACCAATTCCGCGATCTCCGCGAAGACGCGCAGATCCTGTTGCGCGCGCCGGCGACTGCGCTCGATCTCGACGCTCCCGGGGCCGGACAGCCCGCGTTCGGCTTTCCGCTGTCATGGTGCTTCGGCGAAGGGCTCGGACGGACGTTCTCGACCAGTCTCGGGCACTTCCCCGGCGCGTGGGAGAGCCCGGCGTACCTGCGCCACCTCACCGGCGGGCTGCAGTGGGCGTTAGGCGCGCGTGGCTGACTCGCAGAGCACCGCGCGGGTGCGCAACTTCTCGCCGTGGGCCCAATGGCAGCTCCAGCTCGCGGCGGTGGAGGCGGCCGACCCGTTCCCGGCGTCGCCCGACGAGCTCGAGCCGTGGCGCGGCCGGGTGCGCCGGCGGCTCGCCGAGCTGCTCGGCCCGCTTCCCTCGCCGGTGCCACTCGCCGTCGAGGTCCTCGATTCGGTCGATTGTGGCAGCTACCGGCGCGCCAGGATCGTCTTCGACAGCGAAGCCGCGATGAGCGTGCCCGCGTACCTCCTGGTGCCGCACGACCGTCGTGCGCCGGGCCCTGCGGTCCTCGCCGTCCACGGCCACGGACCGGGCAAGGACGAGGTGTGCGGGATCGACCGCCCCGAGGTTCGGGAGGCGTACGCCGAGCATCACGGTGACTACGCGCACACGCTGGCGGCACGGGGGTACGTCGTTCTCGCGCCGGACCTTCGGTGCTTCGGGGAGCGGGCCGACTGGCAGCCGGAGGGGAAGTACCACTGCGACGTGAACCTGGTCCACGCGGTGATGGCCGGAGTGAGCCCGTTGACCCAGAACCTCTGGGACCTCCAGCGCGCGCTGGACGTGCTCGGTGAGCACCCGCTGGTGGACCCGGAACGGCTGGGCGTGGTCGGCTTCTCGTACGGTGCGACCATGACGCTGTTCCTTGCGGCGCTGGACGAACGGGTGCGCGCGGCCGTCGTGAGCGGCTACCTGTCGTCGTGGAAGGCGGCGCATCGAGTGCCGTGGAACCTCTGTGGCTCGCAGGTGCTCCCGGGGATGTTGGGGTCGCTCGAGCACGTCGACGTCGGCGCATTGGTCGCGCCGCGGGCGCTCCTGGTGGAGACGGGCAGCGACGACATCCTGTTCCCCGAGGTCGCGGCGCGAACGACCATCGCGCAGCTGCGGACGGTCTACCGATCGCTCGATGCACCTGACGACGCGCTGGTGCACGACGTGTTCGAGGGGGAGCACGGTTGGCACGGTGCGCAGGTCGGGGCGTTCCTGGGCCGATGGCTGGACCGGACGGACTCATGAGTGTCGAAGCGCGGCTGACCGAGCTCGGCCTGTCACTCCCGGGTCCGTACCTGCCGCACGATCCGTTGGATGCGGTCGTGGTCCATCACGGAGTTGCCCGTACGTCGGGCCAGCTCCCGAGGGACGCGAACGGCAACCTCGTGCACCCGGGACGGCTCGGTGCCGGGCTCACCGTCGCGCAGGGGGCCGAAGCCGCGCGATGGTGCGCGCTCAACGCGCTCTCCGTGCTTGCGGCCGAGCTCGGTGGCCTCGACCGGATCGAGCGAGTGCTCACCGTCCTGGGTTTCGTCGCGTGCGCGCCGGACTTCCTCGAGCAGCCGGCCGTGGTCGACGGTGCGAGCCGGTTGTTGCGCGACGTCTTCGGTGACGCCGGCCGTCACTCACGTTCCGCCATAGGTGTCGCCGCGCTCCCGCGCGGCGGCGCCGTCGAGATCGAGGTCGCCGTTGCGCTCCGCTGACCGCGCCCGACCCACGTGAGGGGAGACGTATGCCGCCGCGCGTCGTGATCATCGGGGGTGGTAGCTACCAGTGGGTTCCGAAGCTGCTCATCGACATCGCGAACACCCCATCGCTCCACGACGCCGAGATCGTCCTCGAAGACGTGGACCCGGAGCCGCTCCCGCTCATGCAGGCATGGGTCGAGCGGATCGCGGAGCTGCGCGACATCGGCCTCTCGGCGACGACGACCACCGACCAGCGCCGCGCACTCGAGGGCGCTGACTACGTCGTGGTGTCGATCTCCACCGGCGGCTTCGCGAGCATGCGTCACGACCTGGAGATCCCCGAGCGGTACGGCATCCGCCAGAGCGTCGGAGACTCGGTCGGCCCGGGCGGGATCAACCGGGCGCTCCGAAACGTGCCGGTGCTCGTGGGGATCGCGCGACACATGCAGGAGATCTGTCCCGAAGCATGGTTGCTGAACCTGACGAACCCGATGACCGCGCTCTGCCGAGCGGTCACCAAGGAGACACCGATCAAGACGATCGGGCTCTGTCACGAGCTCACCATGACCCGGTTCACGCTTTCGCTCCTGCTCGACATCGACTTCCGTTCCGTGGACCTGCAGATCACCGGCGTGAACCACCTTCCGGTAATCACGGCATTCACCGTCGATGGTCGCGACGGCTTCGACCTGCTGCGTGAGCTGCTCGACGACCCGGGCCGCGCCGACGATCCGATCGCGTTCGACCTCCCGGATGACTTCGGCGAGCCGACGGGCCCGGGCGGGCAATGGCGGCGCGGTGATCTCCTGGACCACAACCGCCTGAAGCTCGAGCTGTTCAACCGGTTCGGCGTGTTGCCGGCCGCGGGCGATCGCCACCTTGCCGAGTTCTTTCCCGGCTTCCTGACCGAGGAGTCCGGCTGGGGGAGGCGCTGGGGAGTGAAGCTCACGACCATCGAGCACCGCGAGCAGGCGCAGGCCGGCCACATCGCCGAGCTTGAAGCCCTGCTGCGCGCGCCGGAGATCTCGCTGATGCCGTCGGGCGAGCTGGTCGCGCCCCTGATCGACTCCCTCGTGCGCGACCAGCCGCGTGACTTTCCACTCAACCTACCCAACGCGGGACAGTGCCCAGATCTCCCGGCCGACGTGGTCGTGGAGAGCGTGTGCACGGCCGACGGTTCCGGCGTGCGTGGCCGGGACCGAGCCGAGTGCCCGCCGGGTCTCGCCGAGCACCTGCGCCGAGTGTCTGCTTCCCAGGAGCTCACCGTGGATGCCGCGTTGACCGGTCGGAGCGAGACCGTCTTCGAGGCGATGCTCGCGGACCCGCTCGCGTCGCGGATCGACTGGGACCAGCTGCAGTCGATGACCGACGAGCTCCTGGCCGCCACCGCCGCCTGGCTCCCGCAGTTCGCGTGACGGAACCGCTCGCCTGCACGGTCAAGATCGAAGAGAGCCTCGAGGGGTTGGCGCGTGATGCGGCGACCGCGGCCGCGGACGCGATTGCGTCGAGCATCGCGGCCCGCGGTGCGGCCAACGTCATGTTCGCCAGCGGCGATTCGCAGCTCGCGTTCCTTGCCGAGCTCGCGACGCGGTCTGATCTCGACTGGGCTCGGGTCACCGGATTCCACATGGACGAGTACCTCGGAATGGCGGCCGACCATCCGGCGAGCTTTGCCCGCTACATGCGGGAGCGCGTCGTCGAGCGCGTGCACCCCGGCGCGTTCCACTACCTCGACGGCACCGCGGCCGATCCGGACGCCGAGTGCGTGAGGTACGGCCGGCTCATCGAGGAGCACCCGCTCGACCTGTGCTGCCTGGGCATCGGCGAGAATGGGCACCTGGCCTTCAACGATCCACCCGTCGCGGACTTTGCCGACCCCGAGGTCGTGAAGGTCGTCGCGCTCGACGATGCGTGCAAACGCCAGCAGGTGGGTGAGGGGCACTTCCCCGATGTCGAAGCGGTTCCGCCGCGTGCGATGACCGTCACGATCCCGGCACTGCTCCGAGCCGCGACCGTGCTCGCGATCGTGCCGGAGATGCGGAAGGCGCCGGCGGTGCGTGACGCGCTCGAAGGTCCCGTGAGCACGACGTGTCCCGCGTCGGTCCTGCAACGGACCGCGCAGGCGATCGTCTACCTCGACCGCGACTCCGCCTCGCTCCTCAGTGCGCCGCCCCCTCGATGAGCGAGCGCCGCCGTCGCGCGCGGGCGGCGAACCCCGATCTGACGGTGCTCGGGTTCCCGGGTCCGGCCGAGCTGCGCCGCCGGTTGCCGCGACTCCTGCTGGGCCTGCTCCCGCTCGGCATCGGCATCGGGATGATGGTGGAGGCGCGCCTGGGGGTGAGCCCCTACGACGTGCTGCATCAGGGTCTGGCGGACCTGACCGGGCTGAGCTTCGGGACGGTCGTGATCGTGCTGGGCGTGCTCGTGCTCTTCCTGTGGATCCCGCTCGGGCAGCGCTTCGGGATCGGGACGGTGATCAACACGCTCACCGTCGGGCTCATCGTCGATCGCTTCCTCGATTGGTCCCCGGACCCGACCACGCTCGCACTGCGCTGGGCGTACCTGCTCGTCGGCATCCTGATCATCGCATTCGGGGTCGGCCTCTACATCGGTGCCGGGCTCGGGCCGGGACCGCGCGACGGGTTGATGACCGGCATCGCGGCGAAGGGCTATCCGCTGTGGCTGGTGCGGACCGGGCTCGAGCTCGCCGCGCTGCTCGGTGGCTGGCTGCTCGGCGGCGACGTCGGGATCGGGACGTTGCTCTTCGCGTTCGGCATCGGGCCGCTCGGGCACTTCTTCCTGCTTCGCCTGCACCTCGGCGTCGGAGGCGGCGATCCGGACCCGACCGCGACCATCGGCGAGTAGCTAGCCGGGGGTGCCGGCCATCAGCGCGAAGGCGGTCTCCCAGCCGATCGAGCGCTGCTCCTCGTGGGGTGCTTCGCGGTCGAGCGCGGCGCGGGCGAGTCGCACCACGAACTGGTCCAGCGGCGAGCGCGTGGTGTCGACGACGGTCGCGGCACGTTGCAGCGCTGCTCGTGCACCATCGGCATCCCCGGTGCGGTACAGCGCAAAGGTGCGCGCGAGCTCCAGCCGGTACCGGTCGACGAACGTGACGACGAGCGCGTCCGCCTCCTCGCAGATCTCGAGTGCTTCGTCCGGTTCGCCGGCTGCGACGAGTGCTGCAGCAAACGCGACGCCCGCCGCGGCTCGCGGCCCACGGTTCGCCGCGGCGCGGTGCGTCTCGCGGAGCGTCTCCACGGCTCCGGCGACGTCGCCGTGCTGGAGCTGAGCGATCCCCCAGAGGGTGCGTTGCTCGTCGGTCATGAACCGGTCGTCGATGACGTTGAGCCCCTCGAACATGCTGGCCGCCAGCGCGTAGCCTTCGCGTTCTCCGACCTGGACGGCCAGCGCGACGCGCAGCACGATCGCGAGCTGGTTCATGGACCGATCGCGGACCAGCTGTGCGACCTCGTCCGCCGCGTCGACGAGCGCCTTGGCTTCCGTGTTCCTCAGGCACGCGTTGAGCGCGAGCGCGGCCGGCCCGATGGACTGGAGCTCGCCCCACGGATCGCCGAGCTCTTGGAAGGTCGAGCGGGCCTCCGCGGCATAGCCGATTGCCTCCGCGGGGTCACCCCGCCAGAGCAAGACGTTCGCGACGAGCACCCGCATGATGGCGGCGGCCCAGCGGTTGCCGAGCTCGGTCGCCTCCTTCAGGATGCGTTCGGCGAGCAACGCGGCTTCGTCGAGCCGGCCTTGGGTGAATCGCACCCAGGCCAGTAGACCGAGGGCCCAGCTCATGCCGCCCCAGTCGCCGAGCTCGCCGAATGCCGCCGCCGACGCGTCGAGTCGCTGCTCGGCTTCCTCGGCGTGGCCGCGCACGAACGAGATCCAGGCCAGGTTCTGCAGGGCCCACGCCTCGCCACGACGATGGCCGATCGAACGGAAGATCTCCAGGGCCTCGCCGATGTACACCGCGGCACCGTCCGGATTGCCGCCGAACAGCTCGGTCAGGCCACGGAACCGCAGCGCGTCACCGAGGCCACGAGGGTCCTCGAGGTCGCGCCAGCGTGCGACCGCGTCGTCGAGAGTCTTCGCCGATCCGGCGAGGTCGCCTTCCTTGTACTGCACGTCGCCGAGGACCGTCTGGGCCGACGCCACTGCATGCGCATCGCCCAGCTGCTCGGCCGCGGCGAGCACCGCATCGAGATCGTGCCGGGCGCCGGGGCAGTCACGGAGCTCGGCGCGCGCCCGAGCTCGCGCCAGCCGTAGCGGCAGCTGTCCCTCGTGGTCGTCCGGGTCGATCAACGGGATCGCGTGACTGATGTACTTGTCCGCAGTCGCCCAGTCGTCTCGCGTCTCCGCTTCGTCGGCGGCCCGCCGGAGGAAGCGCACCCCCGCCGGAACCATGCCGCTCGGCAGCCCGTCGATCGCGCCGAGCTCGTTCATGAGCGACGCGGCCAGGTTGAAGTGATAGCCGAGCCGGTCCAGCACCTCGTCGATCCGGTCGTTGGCCTCGGCTTCTTCGGCGATCAGCTTGGCCAGGTTGCCGTGGCGTCGGGCCCGCTCCGCCTTGGTCAGGGTGCCGTACGCGACGTCACGCGTGAGCTCGTTGCGAAATCGGTACTCGTCGTCATCGAGCTCGAGCAGGTCCCGGTCCCCGAGTCGGGTGAGCGCGGGGTCGGCGTCGGTGCCGCGGCCCGTGGCGAGGGCGCGTACGAGCTCGAGCGGGCCCGTGTTCCCGATCACGGCGGCGTCTTCGAGGGTGACGCGGTCGATCGGATCGAGCCGGTCGAGTCGCGCGGCCAGCAGCCCATGCAGCGTGGCGGGCAGCTCGCGTGCTCCCTCGGCGGCCGGTGCCTCGCCGAGCATTGCGACCAGCTCCTCGATGAAGAACGGGTTGCCGCCGCTCCGGTCGCGCAGGATCGAGACGAGCTCGTCGTCGGCGTCAGGAAGCAGGGTGTGCAGGAGGGCCGCCGTGTCCTCGCTCTCGAGCGGGTCGAGGTTGACATGCAGCGTGTTGTGACGGCCGGCGGGCGGCGACCAGCGATCGGTCAGCTCCGGTCGGGTCGTCCCCACGAGCACGACGGGTTGGGTCGCGAGGTGCGTGAGCAGCCGGGGAAGGAACTCGAGCACCGCGTCGTCACCCCAGTGGAGATCTGACAGCACCAGCACCAACGGCTGCTCGGTCGCCAGCCCGGCGAAGAACGTGAGCGCGGCGCGCAAGCCCTCTTCGCGAGCGCGGGTGGGGTCGACTCCCTCGCCGGGACCGCCTTCACGCATGAGGTAGAGCAGGCCCTCGGTGATGCGCCCGACTTCGGGGTCGTCGTGTTCGATCCCGAGCACGTCGCGCACCGCGGCACGCGTGCAGGTGGGGACCTGGGCTTCGGCGTCGGTGAGATCCACCTCGCACGCTTCCGCCACCATCGCCGCGATCGGCCACCACACGTTCGTCTCGCCGTACGGGATGCACTGACCGTTGAGCACTCGCGCACCTTGCTCACAGGTCGCGATCTTGCCGAGCTCGGTCGCGAGCCGCGTCTTGCCGACGCCTGCTTCGCCCGTCACGAGGACGAGATGTGCTCGCTTCCGCGCGGTAGCGGTGGCGAGGGCGGCGCGCAGCACCGCCACCTCGTTCTCCCGTCCGATGATCGGTGTCTCGACCCGCCGGTGCCGGTGACCGGGAGGGGCGACGGCGCGCAGCGCGCGCCAGGCCGCGACCGGCTCTTCTCGACCCTTCACGGTGATAGGCCCGAGCGCTTCGTAGCGGACGCCGCGCAGCGCCGCCGCGTGGGTGGTGGCTCCCACCACGACCTGGTCCGGACCGGCAATCTGCTGGAGCCGGCTGGCGGTGTTCACGACGTCACCCATGGCGGTGTAGTCGCCGCCGGCGCGCAGTGCGCCGACAAGAACCTCACCGGTGTTGACGCCGATGCGCAGGTGGACGTCCATGCCGATCTCTTCGCGCATCTCCGCGAGCCGTTCCTGCATCCGCAGTGCCGAGCGCACCGCCCGCTCGGCGTCGTCCTCGTGCGCGACGGGTGCGCCGAAGAGCGCGACGAGCGCGTCGCCGATGACCTTGTCGACCTGGCCCCCGAAGGTCGTGATCTCGGTTGCGAGCCGCTCGAAGCACCGGTCCACGAGATTCTTGATGTGCTCGGGATCCGCGGTCTCCGAGAGCGACGTGAACCCGACCAGATCGGCGAAGAGCACGGTGGCCACGCGCCGCTCGTCGGGGCGCGCGACGAGGCTGTGTCCGCAGGCGGGACAGAAGCGCGCGTCGGCTGGAGCCGCGCTCCCGCAGGACGGACATGTCATGGCCTCATGGTAGGGCCCGAGGGCGGTTGGCAGGCACGTGAACTCGGTCTCAGTCCCCGAAAATCGGGCCAATCCGACGAGCTCGCGTCAGTACCCTGCGTGACATGCAGCTCCTCCGCGATCGCCGTCTCGCGCTCCTCGTTGCCGGCCAGGCCGTCAACGGGATCGGCAGCTGGTGCGCGATCGTCGCGCTCTGGGGATTCGCGAGCTTCCGCTTCGACGCGGGTCCCAGCGCGATCGCGCTCCTCGGGCTCGCGTGGGCGCTTCCTCCTGTCGTGCTGGGCCCTCTCGCGGGCGTGCCCATCGACCGACTCGGCCCGAAGCGGGTGCTCATGGTCGCGGACGGGCTGGCAGCATTGGTCTCGCTGACGTTTCTCTTCGCGGGCTCGTTCCCCGCGCTCGTCGCGCTCGCCGCGTTGCACGGCATCACGAGCGCCTTCTCGGAGCCGGCGTTGCGCGCTCTGCCGCCGCGACTGGTGGGCGACGAGCATCTTGTCCAGGCCAACGCGGTGCTCGGCGCCGCCTCGCAATCCGCGATCGTCGTGGGCCCGGTGCTCGCCGCGGTCGCGATCGGAGTCCTCGGGATCGAGGGCGCCTTCGTCATCGACTCGCTCACCTATGTCGTGGGCGTGCTCGTGCTCATTCCCGTCGTGATCGGTGCCGGAGCTGGTGCGGATGCGAGGCGCGAGAGCACCGTGCGGGGTGAGATCCGCGAGGGGTTCCAGGTGGTGTGGCGGCGGCCCCGCCTGCGGCTGCTCATGGGCATGTCGGGCAGCGTGTACGTCATCTGGGGCGCGTTCCTCGTGATCGAGCCTGTCTACGTGCGCGACGTGCTCCACGGATCGGCGACGACACTCGCCTTGCTGCAGGCGACGTTCGGTGTGGGGCTCCTCGCCACCACACTGGTCGTGACGCGGCTCGGTGAACGGGTCGCGCGCGTCCGGATTGCCGCGGTCGCGGCCGCGGCGTCGGGGGTCGCGGCCACGTTGTACATCGGCACCGCGGTGCCGGCCGTCGCGTTCCTCGGGATCGGTGTCTGGGGCTGCGTGACATCGTTCTTCGTCGTTCCCGCGCGGACGCTGATGCAGCGGGTCTCACCGGTCGAGACCCACGGCCGGGTGATGGCGCTCGACGGCACGGTCAACAGCGGCGGCCACCTGCTCGCGCTTCCACTGGTAGGTCTGGCCGCCGCTGCCGTCGGCGTGCAGGTCGCGGGGATCGCGTTCGCGGCCATCCCGATCACCGGCGGGCTGGTCACGCTCTGGCGGGTCCGTCGCGACGCTCCGGCTCCGGCGCCGGGCCTCACCCCGTTCTGCCCCGAGACGTCCGTCGAGCCGGCCGCGGCCTGACCGGGCGGCGCCGGCTGGTGGACGGGCCGGGGTGGGGCGCGAGAATGCGGGCATGGCGAAGCGACCCGAGCGGCTCGACGACCCCGCGATCGAAGCGCGGCTGGCGGAGCTGACCGGGTGGTCGCGCGCCGGGGACGAGATTCGCAAGGAGTACGACCGGGTGAGCTTCCCCGACGCGATTGCCTTCGTCGTCGCGATCGGATTCCTGGCCGAGGCCGCCAACCACCACCCCGACATCGACATCCGGTGGCGTACGGTCCACGTCGCGCTCACGACGCATGACGCCGGCGGGCTCAGCGTGCTCGACTTCGACCTCGCGGGGCGGATCGACGAGGCGGCCGCATGATCTTCGTGGTGGTGCTCGTGCTGGTCTTCGCGCTCGTCATTGCGGTGATCGTCGGCGTTGCCAAGGATCCGGGACCGACGCCTACGGAGATCGCACTCGGGTACGAGCACGCCTGGGACCTGCTCGACTTCGAGGTCGTCTACCGGCTGTCCGGCTACGAGCTGCACGACGGGCTGAAGAAGGCGGACTTCGTCGCCGCGA
>JADGON010000360.1 GCA_017882945.1 Acidimicrobiia bacterium
GGTCGGACACCTGCCTGAGCCAGGTCACGGGTCACGTTCGAACCGACCCTCGGGCGCCCCGACCGCAAGGGTCAGTCGGCGGGGCGGATGCCTTTGATCGTGACCTCGATCGTTGCGCCTTTGGGCGTCTCGTAGCTGGCCTTCTCGTCGACCGCCTTGCCCAACAGCTGCCGGCCGAGCGGAGAGGACGTCGAGAGCACCTCGAGGTCCTCGCTGCGCTCCTCGATCGACCCGATCAGGTACTCCTGGGGCTCGTCGTCCCCGGTGAACAGCAGCGAAGCGATCGTTCCCGGTCCGACGACCTCGGCGTCGCTCGACTCCACGATCACCACGTTGCGCAGCATCTGCTCGAGCTGACGGACCCGGGCCTCGTTCAGCCCCTGCTCGTTCTTCGCCGCGTCGTAGTCCGCGTTCTCCTTGATGTCGCCCATCTCGCGGGCGCGCTCGATGCGTTCCGAGATCTCGAGTCGGAGTGGGCCGGAGCGGCGCTTGAGCTCCTCTTGCAGACGATCGTGTGCCGGGCGCGAGAAGTGAGACTGAGACTGATCCATGGGAGACCGAGGGTAGCCGGGCGTCGATCTCAGGCCTTGGTGAAGAAGAGCTGGAGCTCCATGCGCCCGGTGCCGGCAACCGAGACGAAGCCGCCGATGTCGGGGGGCGTGATTCCGTAGTCCTCGAAGCGGACCGGGAGCCCGCCCACAACTTGGACCGTCCCGCCGTCCCATCGCCCTTCGAGCGGAATCGTCACGCGCTTCGTGATGCCGTGGAGGGTGAAGTCACCCGTCGCGTCGGTCGTGAGCTTCTCGCCCTTTTGGGGTGTCTGCGCCAACGCGATGGCTTGTGTCTGCACGAAGGTCGCGGTCGGGAACTGGCTCGACTGCAGGCCACTGTCGCGGATCGTGCGGTCCCGTCGGCCCTTGTCCGAGTGCAGCGTCGCGAGGTTCGCGGTCACCTTCGTTCCCGAGACCGTCGTCCCCTTGACGGTCATGGTGCCCGTCACGTCGTTGGTCATGCCGGTCGCGTCCGACTCGATGGCCGCGCCCGCGAATTGCTCCTTCACCCGGTACTGCACGAAGGACCGGCCACCCGGGGTGACGGTCCAGGTGCCCGCGAGCGTCCCGCCCGCGACGACGTCCGTGTTCTCGATCTTGGGCGGGGGAGCGGCGTCGGAGCGCACGAAGAACCACCAGAAGGCCGCCCCGCCGGCGACGGCGACCACGACTGCGAACATGAGAAAGCTGACGATCCCGCCCCGCTCGTTGCTCCTTCGCCCGGGCACGGGACGAGCCTCGCACGTCCCGGCGGCAATTTGGTTGACACCGCAAGGACGGGATGCAATCCTGGTCGGTCCATGCATCGCCAGACCATCGTCGTCATTTCGTAAGCGAACGCCGCGCCGGCGTTCGCTCTCGACCGTCCACTTCGGTGGGCGGTTTTTCATTGCCGGAACGTTTTCATTCGAGGAGCGCACCAGGTGAGTCACCAGATCGCGATCATCGGTGGCGACGGCATCGGCCCGGAGGTCATCGCCGAGGCGCTGAAGGTCATCGACGCGACCGGCGTCGGCTACGACGCCGTTCCCTACGACCTCAGCGGGGCGCACTACCTGCGCACCGGTGTGGTGCTGCCCGATGAGGTCCTCGACGAGCTCCGGGGCGTCGACGCGATCCTCCTCGGCGCGGTCGGCACCCCCGACGTGCCGCCGGGCGTCCTCGAGCGCGGGCTTCTGCTCAAGCTGCGCTTCGAGCTCGACCTCTTCATCAACCTGCGCCCGTTCACCGCGCCGGCCAGCGAGCTCAACCACGGCGTGGACATGGTCGTCATCCGTGAGAACACGGAGGGTGCCTACGCGGGTGAGGGCGGCTTCCTGCGCCAGGGGACGCCGTTCGAGGTGGCGACGCAGGGCTCGGTCAACACGCGCTTCGGTGTCGAGCGGTGCATCCGCTTCGCCTTCGACCTGGCGCAGTCGCGCCCCCGCCGACACCTCACGCTGGTCCACAAGACGAACGTCCTCACCTTCGCGGGTGACCTCTGGCAGCGCGCCTTCGCCGAGGTCGCGGCCGATTTCCCGGACGTCACGACCGGCTACGACCACATCGACGCTGCGTGCATCCACTTCGTCCAGCGGCCGGAGCGCTACGACGTGATCGTGACCGACAACCTCTTTGGCGACATCCTCACCGATCTCGGTGGCGCGATCGCCGGCGGGATCGGGCGGGCGGCGTCGGCGAACCTCAACCCGGCGCGCACCGGCCCGTCGCTGTTCGAGCCGGTGCACGGGTCGGCTCCGGACATCGCGGGCACGGGAGCGGCCGATCCTCGGGCCGCCATCATCAGCGCGGCCATGCTGCTCGAGTTCCTCGGCGAGGCCGAGGCGGCGGCACGGGTCAAGAAGGCTGTCGAGGGTTCCGACGATGCATCGGGATCCACCTCCGAAATCGGCACACGGATCGCGGAAAGGGTCTAGGCATGCCCATCGAGAAGACCGACAAGATCTGGATGAACGGCGAGCTGGTGCCGTGGGACGACGCGAACATCCACGTCCTGAGCCACTCGCTGCACTACGGGATGGGTGTCTTCGAAGGCATCCGCGCCTACGAGACGAGCGAGGGCCCGGCGATCTTCCGGCTGACCGAGCACATCGAGCGACTCTTCGACTCCGCCAAGATCATGATGATGGACATCCCGTTCGCGGTGGACGAGATCGTCCAGGCCTGCAAGGACACGGTCCGGTCCAGCGGGCTGCCGTCCTGCTACGTGCGCCCGATCGCGTTCTTCGGATACGGCGAGATGGGCCTCAACACCTTGCCCTGCAAGGTGACGGTCGCGATCGCGTGCTGGCCCTGGGGTGCCTACCTGGGCGATGACGCGGTGACCAAGGGCGTGCGGTTGAAGGTGAGCTCCTGGACCCGCCACGATCACAACACGATGCCGCCGTCGTCCAAGACGACCGGCAACTACGTGAACTCGTCGCTGGCCAAGGTCGAAGCGCTGAAGGCCGGCTACGACGAAGCGGTCATGCTCAACCCGGACGGCTTCGTGAGCGAGTGCACGGGCGAGAACATCTTCGCCTCGCGCAAGGGCGTGCTGATCACCCCGCCGATCGCGGCCGGCGCGTTGGAGGGCATCACGCAGTCGTCCGTGATGACGATCGCCCGAGACCTCGGATACGACACGCGTGTGGACTACCTCACCCGCAGTGATCTCTACATCTGCGAGGAGATGTTCGTGTGCGGCACGGCGGCCGAGGTGAGCGCGGTGAACTCGGTCGACGACCGTACGATTCCCTGCCCGGGAGACAAGACGGTGGCGATCGCGGCCGAGTACGCGAAGGCCGTGCGAGGGAAGACGGATCGATACAAGAACTGGTGTGAGCATGTCGACGACTGAGCGACCTGAACCCGGCTCCCGAAGCAGCGGCTTGGCGCCGTTGGCTCGACCCACGACAAAGAATCCCGGGTCGCTCAGGATCGAGAGTGAGCGCCCGCTCCCCGAGCGCGTCGAGATCTACGACACCACCCTGCGCGACGGAGCGCAGCTCGAGGGCATCTCGCTCACGGTGGACGACAAGCTCCGCATCGCGGAGCAGCTCGACTGGCTCGGCGTCGACTACATCGAAGCCGGCTGGCCCGGGTCCAACCCGAAGGACGACGAGCTGTTCCGGCGCGCCCCGGCAGAGCTCAAGCTCGAGACGAGCAAGCTCGTAGCGTTCGGCATGACCCGCCGGGTCAAGGGCAAGGTGGACTCCGACGACACGCTGCGGCACCTGGTCGAGGCGAAGACGGCAACCGTCTGCATCGTCGGGAAGTGCTGGGACTACCACGTGCTCGAGGCACTCGGCACCACGCTCGACGAAGGCGTCGCCATGGTGACCGACTCGATCGAGTACCTGAAGGGCCGTGGGCTCGAAGTCCTCTTCGA
>JADGON010000069.1 GCA_017882945.1 Acidimicrobiia bacterium
CGGACCTGGCGGTGCGCCCGCGGGCGGCGGTCCACCGGCGACGAGCTCGCCAGCAAGCCCCTTCATCCGGCGCGCGTTCGGCATCACGATGCCGTGCGAGAGGCCGATGCCGATGTAGAGGACGATCGCCAGCCAGATCCAGGTCTGCTCGAACTTCCATGCCTTGTCGCTCGTCCCGACGAGCGCCAAGCCGAGCACGAAGACCGCGTAGATGAAGTACTCGGCGACGCTCGAGAGAGGGATGACCATCGCCTGGTCCTCGCGTCCGTCGGCAGCGCACACCGGCGGAACCGAAGGCCTAGATGGCGGTCCAGCCGGCGTCGACGAGGAGGGTGTGGCCGGTGACGTAGCTGGACGCGTTCGAGGCGAGGAACAACAGGGGACCGTCGATCTCTTCGATGCGCGGGATGCGGCGGAGCAGGTTCTTGTCTTCGATGGAGCGCACGAAGTCCGGATCGGCAAGATCGCCGGTCATCTCGCTCGGGAAGTAGCCCGGCGCGAGCGCGTTCACGCGGACTCCGTGACGGCCCCACTGCGCGGCCAGGTGGCGGCTGAAGTTCACGAGCGCGCCCTTGGTCGCGTTGTACGCGGTCATCGGGCCGCGTGATGCGACCACTCCGTACATCGACGAGACGTTGATGATCGACGCATCCTTACTCGCGAACAGCAACGGCGCCGCGAGCCGGCAGATGTCCATCACCGCGACGAGATTGAGGTCGACGACGGATTCGAGCTCCTCCAGCGACTGGGTCTCGAGCGGACCCTCGTCGTTGGTGGCCGCGTTGTTCACCAGGATGTCGAGCCGGTCGTGCTGCCGCGCGATGTGCTCGACCAGCTGCTCGCGGTAGCCCGCGTCGGACAGATCGCCAGCCGACCAGTCCGCGCCACCGAGATCCTGGGCCAGCGCCTCGAGGCGATCGGCCCGGCGCGCAGTAAGTGTGACATTCGCCCCGGCCGCCGCCAAGACGCGCGCGAAGCGGGCGCCCAGTCCCGAAGAGGCACCGGTCACGAGCGCGACCCGCCCTTCCAGGTCGAACAGCGCTGCGGGAGACAACGGCTCGGTCACGGAGGGAGTTTCGCGTACGAACCCGACCCGCCCCGTAGAGTCCCCGCGATGACGATGCTCGCCGCCGCGTCGACCTCGGTCGGCGAGCTGATCGCCAAGGTCCTGCCGCTGGCGCTGGGTGCAGCGATCAGCCCCACGATCCTGATCGTCGTGCTGCTCGTCCTCGGATCACCGCTGCATCCCCGGGCGCGCGGCACGGCGTACGCGGCCGGAGCGATCACCGTGCTGCTCGTGCTCAGCGCAATCAGCCTGACCCTGCTGCGCCGCAGCGTGACCGGCCACAAGGCCTCCGATCCGATCTACGGCTGGATCGACATCGGATTCGGGGTGCTCGTTGCGATCGTCGGGCTGCGGGCGCTGCTGACTGCCCCCAAGCCCAAGGCCACGCCGAGCGAGGACGCCGACGACCGCCCGCACCTCGGACGCTTCTACGTCATCGGGCTCGCGATGATGCTCTCGAACTTCTCCACGTTGGTGCTCTACGTGCCGGCGATGAAGGATGTCGCGGTGGCGAGCGTGGGGTTCGGGGCGAAGGTCGTGGTCGTCGGGCTGGCGCTGGCGATCGCGTCCGTGCTCGCGTGGGCACCCGTCTTCCTGGATGTGGTCGCACCCAAGGTCGCCGCGCATGTCCTCGATCCGCTGAACGCGTTCATGACCCGTCACCAACGGGCCGTGACGGTGACGGTGTGCTTCGTGTTCACGATCGTTCTCATCGTCAAGGGCGCACGCGCCCTCTGAACCGGGAGCAGCATCATGGTTTCCAAGGCAGTTGCCGACTGGGAGGCGCGCGGGCGCCGGATCGCGGTCGACGGGCTCGAGGTGTTCGTGCTCGACGCGCCGGCGCTCGGCCCCGAGACCGGTGATCCGCTCCTCGTCTTGCACGGGTTCCCGACGTGCTCGTTCGACTGGCGGAGCGTGATCGAGCCCGCCCGCGCTTCCGGGCGTCGCGTCGTGCTGTTCGACTTCCTCGGCTTCGGGCTCTCCGACAAGCCCGACGTCCGCTACAGCATCCGGGGCTACGCCGACACCACCGAAGCCGTGGCGAAGGCCGTCGGTCTGGAGCACGCGGTGCTCGTCACGCACGATCTCGGCGACTCGGTCGGCGGCGAGGTGCTCGCCCGCTCACTCGAGGGCTCGCTCGAGTTCGACGTGACCAATCGCATCATCACGAACGGCAGCATCTACATGGACCTGGTGCAGCTCACCGCGGGCCAGCAGATGCTGCTTGCCGCGCCCGACGAGCGCATCGACCTCGCTGCGATCGGCATCGACCCGGCAGTCGGGTTCAAGAGTGGCGTTGCGGGGACCTTCGCCAACCCGGCGGAGGCTGACGACGGTGACATGACCGCGCACTGGGAGCTCGCCTCGTATCAGGACGGCCACCAGCTGCTGGCGCGCACGATCCGATACATCGAAGACCGGCAGGCCGAGGAGCGACGCTTCAGCGGTGCGATCGAGCAGCACCCGTCGCCGCTGCACATCATCTGGGGCGCGCTGGACCCGGTCGCGGTGTACCCGATGGCCCAACGGCTCCATGGGATCCGTCCCGACTCGCCGCTGGTGACGCTCGAGACCATCGGCCACTACCCGATGATCGAGGACCCCGACGCGTTCAGCGCCGCGATGCTCACCGCGCTCGCCTAGCGCCTCAGCAAGAAGGCGGCGTTGTCGCGGAACAGCCCGGGCGCGCGCTCGGGGTCGGTGCCGTACTTCCCGGTGGCCGCGTAGTCGGCGAGCGGGGTCGCCGTGCCTTCCGAGTGGGGATAGTCGCTGCACGCCATCAGCAGATCCGCGCCGCCGAGCTGTCGGCGCAGATGCTCGGGCAGCTCATAGGAGAACGAGGACACGCGCACCTGACGGCGGAAGTACTCGCTCGGCCGCAACGAGAGCTCGGCGGGTGCGAATCCATTGAGCCGGGTTGTGAAATCGACGCCGCCGTCCAGCATCAGCAGGAACATCGGCACCCAGATCGCGGACAGCTCGACGATGCCGAGCCGGAGATCGGGATGGCGCTCGAAGACCCCGTTGATGATGAGGTCGGTGCACGCCAGCGCGGCCGCGGTGAAGAGGAACACCGAGTCGAGGACGGGAACGAACGCAGCATCGTCGTCGGTGTACCAGGCATCGTCGAACGGCCGGGTCTGATCGGCGACGTGGAACACCGGACTGACACCGTGCTCGACGAACGCCGCCCAGACGCGATCCAGCTCAGGGTGGGAGAGCGGCTTCCCGTCCACGATTGCCGGCGCGATCATCGCAAGCCGGACTCCGCCGGCCGCGAGCGTCCGCAGCTCGCCCTCCAACCAGGCTGGATCACGGAGCGAGAGGTGGGCGACCGGATGGAGCGCTCCGCCGCCGTCGATCACCACGGAGGAGCACCAACGGTTCCACGCGCGCATGTTCGCGAGCAGCGCGGGTGGCGACACCCCGAGCTTGCGCTCCCAGAGCAGTCCGTAGTTCGGGAACAGGACGGCTTCGTCCAGTCCGAGATCAGCGAGCCGGTCGCGCCGCGCTACAGGGTCCCAGTGGTCGCGGGGAAGGACGTCGTCGTAGTGGTGCTCGGCCGGGTCGCCGCGCCGCACCCGGTTGTGACGCTCACCCAGCGCTGCGGTGTCGCCCGGCGTCTGCACCTCGGCGAGTCCGAGCCGCTCGCCGCGCCACGAGACCCAGGTGTTGCCGGCGGCGTCGTCCAGGAAGCGGATCGCGTCGTCGCTCGCGTCCGGGTCGATGTGCTCTTCCCAGAGCCCGCGGTGCTCGACCAGGTGCTGATCCGAATCGATGATCACGGTTCCCCCTCCCGAAACGGCTACTTACTGCTCGGCCATGATGGCCTCGAACTCGGCTTCAGGGTCGCGGTGGCCGATGCCGTTGACCTCGACCACCACGCGGCGCAGCGTGCCGGTGCAGCGGAACGGCGCCTCGTACCCCGAGCCGACCGGCGGACCCTGCTCCCAACCACAGGTCAGTCCGGCGCCGCTGATCGAGTACCGGACCGGCGTCGTGGTCGGGATCTCGGCCTCGCCGACGACTGCACCGTCGAGCAGGAGGCGGCCGGTCCCGCTGAAGTCGCCGTGGCTCTCGAACGCGAATGCGAGCTCGTGCGCACCGGGCGGGACGACGACCTCCGAGGTGACGGTGTAGCGCTCCTTGCCCACGAAGTTGTGCACGTACCGGAGCTTGCCGCCGATGAGGTGCAGTGACCAGCCGCCGAGCGTCGTGCCCATCGCGAGGAGCACTCCTTCCGCGGTCCCGACCTCGGGCAGCTCGACTTCGGCCGTGATGGTGTGCGAGCGATTGCGCACGTTCACGGTGACGTTCTCGGGGATGGGCGCGCCGTAGGGCCAGAAGACGTAGCGATCACGGTCGTCGAAGGGTCGCCGCGGCGCGAGCAGCGCCGCGATCGGTCGGTTGTCGAGTGGGAGCACCTGGTACCGGCGCGCTTCCTCCCACCACCGATCGACGAGCGCGGCGAGGCGCTCCGGCTCCTGCGCGGCGAGGTCGTCGCACTCCGAGAAGTCCTCGGCGACGTGGTAGAGCTCCCACACGTCGTTCTCGAACGGCGCGTCGGGGTCGATGCCGTCGCCGTACATCTGGCCAAGGGGCTTGAACGTCACCGCCTTCCAACCCTCGTGGTAGATGCCGCGACTGCCCAGCATCTCGAAGTACTGGGTGGTGCGGTGCTCCTCGGCGTCCGGCGAGTCGAGTAGCGCCTTGAAGCTCGTGCCCTCGATCGGGCTCTGTTCGATGCCCCCGAGCTCGTCCGGAGGATCGACACCGGCGAGCTCGAGGATCGTCGGCAGCACGTCGATCGCGTGCGCGAACTGGTGGCGGATCTCCCCGCGCCCGGAAACGCCGCGCGGCCAGTGCACGATGCAGGGATCCGCAACCCCACCCTCGTGCACCTCGCGCTTCCAGCGCCGAAATGGCGTGTTGCCGGCCATGGTCCAGCCCCACGGGTAGTTGTTGTGCGCGGTGGGGGTACCGAGCTCGTCGACGCGTGCGCGGAGCTCGCGGCGGCCGGCCGGGTTGCCGTTCCAGAGTCGCGAATCGTTGATCGAACCGCGTTCCCCGCCTTCAGCACTCGCGCCGTTGTCCGAAACGACGACCACGATCGTGTTGTCGCGCTCGCCGAGATCGTCGATGAACCCGAGCAGCTGACCGATCTGCGCGTCGGCATGCGAGAGGAAGCCGGCGAAGCACTCCATGAACCGCGCGGCGACGGCTTGGTCCTCGGGCTCGAGGTCGGTCCACGCCGGCACCCACGGTGGACGGGGTGAGAGCCGCGTACCTTCGGGGAGCAGCCCCATGGCCTGCTGGCGTTCGAACGTCGCCTCGCGCCACTCGTCCCAGCCGCCGTCGAACTGCCCGCGGTAGCGCTCGATCCACTCCGCGGGCGCGTGGTGCGGTGAGTGGCACGCGCCCGTCGCGAAGTACAGGAAGAACGGCTGGTCCGGCTCGACCGAGCGAATCTCACCGAGGTACTGGATCGCACGCTCCGCCAGATCCTCACTGAGGTGGTAGCCCTGCTCGGGGGTGCGCGGCGGCGGGACGACATGGTTGTCCTGGAACAGGTTCGGCACGAACTGGTGCGTCTCGCCGCCATGGAACCCGTACCAGCGTTGAAAGCCGCGCCCGACCGGCCAGGTGTCGCGCGGTGCCGCGGCGTGCGTCTCGTCCTCGGGCGTGAGATGCCACTTGCCGACGGCGACGGGCGCGTACCCGTTGGCTGCGAGCGTCTCCGAGAGGAACCCGTTCTGGCGCGGGATGCGGCCCCAGTAGCCCGGGAACCCGACCGCGAGGTCGGCGACGCGCGCCATCCCGTTCGAATGGTGGTTGCGTCCGGTGAGCAGGCAGGAGCGGGTCGGCGAGCACAGTGCAGTGGTGTGGAAGTTGGCCAGCCGCACGCCACCGGCCGCAAGGCGGTCGATGGTCGGTGTCGCGATGTCCGACCCGTAGCAACCCAGCTGTGCGTACCCGACGTCGTCGAGCACGATCAGCACGACGTTCGGCGCACCGGCTGGCGGTTGGGGATCCGGGGGCCACCACGGGGTGGACTCCCGCCAGCTCGGGCCGATCACGCCGCCAAATGGTTCAGCCATGACCGCAGTCTGCCGCGCTCAGGCGGGTGCGGAGCGGCTGCCGCGCAGCAGAGTGCCGGGGAGCGCGCCGGTCGACTCGCCGTTCTCGAACGTCACCGTGCCCGCCTTGACGGTCATCCGGTAGCCGACCGCCTCCTGCATCAGCCGCCGACCTCCGGCGGGGAGGTCGTATACGAGGTGTGGAGGACGGCAGCCGAGCCCGTCGAAGTCGATGACGTTGAGGTCGGCGAGGTAGCCCGGCGCGACGACGCCGCGGTCGAGCCAGCCGACGTGACGCGCGGTGCGCTGGGTCTGCTGGTGCACGATCTGCTCGACCGGGAGGCGCGCACCGCGCTTGCGGTCACGCGCCCAGACGACGAGCGACGAGGTCGTCATGCTCGCGTCGCAGATCGCGCCGCAGTGCGCGCCGGCGTCGGACAGCCCGAAGAGCGAGAACGGAGTCGAGATCATCTCGAAGATGTCGTCGAAGCTGCCGTGCGCGAAGTTGAACAGCGGGAGGTAGACGAGCTGCGTGCCGTCGGCTTCGAGCAGCGCGTCGTAGACCATCTCCGCCGGACTGGCTCCGGCCGCCCGGGCGCGTGCACCGAACGACCAGTCGGCATCCAGCTCGTAGTCGACCGGGTCCGAGAGCTCGAACATCACGTCGAAGCCACCGGAGATCTGCTTGAACAGTCCATCGGGAAGCCCGTCGATCAGCGCCGCGTGCTCCTCGAGGATCCGGCGGCGGCGCTCCGGATCGCGCAGGGCGACGACGCGTTCCGCGATCGGCAGCCGCGCGACCTCGTTGAAGCTGCTCGTGAAGAGGAACGGGTTGGCGGTTGCCTGCAGCCCGAGCAGCACGCCGATCGGACGCGGCGCCACCTGGGGCTTCACGTCGAGTCCCGCGGTGCGCATCCGCGCCACCTCGTCGAAGATCTTCCGCCAGCGCTCGGGGGAGTGGTACGCCTGCTGCACCGTGAACGACACCGGTCGACCGGAGGTGCGCGCGAACGCTTCGATGAGCGCGAGCTCGCGGTTCGCGAACTCGTCGTCCGCGGTCTGGTAGCAGTCCGAGATGAGCTGGGTCACGCCGTGACCTGACTGCCCGAGGACGTCGGCGATCGCCAGCAGCTCGCGTTCGCTCGCGGTGAGGGTGCCGATGTTGGCGCCGGCCTTGGTGCGGTGCACCTCGGTGCGGGAGGTAGCGAACCCGATCGCGCCGGCTGCCAGCCCCTCGCCCACGAGCCGGGCCAGCTCGGCCAGCTCGTCGTCGGTCGGAGCCTCGGAGTGGTCCGCCCCGCGGTCGCCCATGACGTAGGTGCGCAGCGCCGCGTGGGGGATGTGCGCGCCGAGGTCCACGGTGTGCGGCTTGGCTTCGAGCGCGTCGAGGTACTCGGGGAAGGTTTCCCAGTCCCAGGTGAGGCCTTCGGCGAGCGCGGTGCCGGGGATGTCCTCGACGCCTTCGAGCAGGCCGATCAACCAGTCGTGGCGGTCCGGGCGCGCCGGTGCAAACCCGACACCGCAGTTGCCCATCGCGATCGTGGTCACGCCATGGATCGAGGACGGCGCCACGATCGGGTCCCAGGTGACCTGCCCGTCGAAGTGGGTGTGGATGTCGACGAAGCCCGGGGTGACGAGCAGTCCGTCGGCGTCCACCTCCCGGGTGCCGCGGCCGACGACGTCGCCGACCGCGGTGATGGCCGACCCGGTGACCGCAACATCACCGACGTAGGGCGGGGCGCCGGTGCCGTCGACGATCGTGCCGTTGCGAATGACGAGATCAGTCATGCCACCACGCTGCCACAGACGTCGTGCCGGGTCACTCCGGCTTCCGCACCTCGTGCCCGCTCCAGCCCTGCGCTCCGCGTGAATAGAGTGCGCACCATGGTGTATCGGGTGATCCAGTGGGCGACCGGGCTCGTGGGCCAGGAAGCGATCAAGGGCGTGCTCGCGCATCCGGACCTCGAGCTCGTCGGGGCCTGGGTGCACAGCCCCGACAAGGTCGGGCGCGACGTCGGCGAGCTCTGCGGTCTCGACCCGCTCGGCATCACCGCGACCGGTGATCTCGACGAGATCTGCTCCATCGATGCGGACTGCGTGGTGTACGCGCCGGTGCTGGCAAGCTCGCGCACCGTGGCCCGGCTGCTCGAGTCGGGCAAGAACGTCGTCACCCCTGTCGGCTGGATCTACCCGATGGAGACGCCGAAGGTCGCGGAGCTCGAGGACGCGTGCCGGCGCGGCGGTACGACCCTGCACGGCACCGGGATCAACCCGGGAGGCATCACCGAACGGTTCCCCCTCATGCTCTCGGCGATGTGCCGCGGCATCCGCCACGTTCGCGTCGAGGAGTTCTCCGACATTCGGAACTACCCGACCGAGTCGGTGGTGCGCGAGGTGATGTTGTTCGGCACCCCGCCGGAGCAAGCGGCGACAAGCCCGATGCCGGCGATCCTCGGCGAAGGGTTCATGCAGTCGATCGACATGGTCGCCGCCGGGCTCGGCTGGACGCTCGACCCCGAGAAGCGCACGACCCACGAGATGGCCGTCGCGACTCGGCCTCTCGATACGCCGGTCGGGGTCCTCGACGCGGGCTCCGTCGCCGCGCAACGCTTCACCTGGGAAGGTCTCGTCGACGGCGATCCGGTGATCACGGTGCGGGTGAACTGGCTGATGGGCGAGGAGCACCTCGAACCCGCCTGGCGACTCGACGGACAGCGGTTCGAGATCGCGTTCGACGCGGAGCCGCCCCTCGCGGTGACGTTCCACGGCCTGCATCCGCCGGTCGTCGGCGAGCACCCCGAGATCGGATTGATCGCGCCCGCGATGCACTGCGTCAACGCCATTCCGTACGTCTGCGACGCGTCACCGGGGATCAAGACGTACTTGGATCTCCCGCTGCTCGCGGGTCGCGCTGCTTCCTGATCGACAAGCTACGGGTCGACGAAGGTCGTGCTGAAGAAGCGAAGGTCCTTCTCGTCGAACAGGGTCGGGATCACGGAGCCGTCGGAGCGGCGCCGGAGGCGGTAGCGGGTCACGTCATCGAGCCGGATGACCTCGCACACCTCGAACCCGGTCACCCAACGATCGCCGAACCGGCACCGCACCTCGACCCCGTCGGGGCGGACCGGTCGACCGGGGCGAGGCGGGTTCGGGGACTCGACGGGCTGGGGCGCGCGGGCGACCGCTTCGAGATCGATCTCGTCGGCATCGATCTCGACCGGCGGCTCGATGGTCTCGGCCCGGGCGGCGATGGCCTCGGTGGGCGACGCCTGGGGCTGCGAAGGATCCACCGTGCCGCCGATGACCGTCGGGCGGACCTGCGTCGACGACGGCGTCGGCATCGACGAGAGCGTGAAGGTCCCCGTCACCGCGAGTGCCGTCGTCAACCGGCTGATCGCGTCGACGAGCGCGGTGCTTTCGAGCCGGTCGACCTGGAGCTTCTCGCCGAGGGACTCACAGGTCGAGACCACGCGCTGGAGCGCGTGGACCAGGTCCGTGTCACGCGCGGCAATCGTGTCCCGGACTCCTTGGATGCCGGCGGTGAGTGCGCTCGGCTCTCCCATCCGCTGCTCCAGCTCGGTCCGCACGCGAGCCGACAGCACGGCCGCGGTCTCGGTGAGCGTCGACTGGACATCGGAGCGGATCGAGGCGAGCTCGCCGCGCACGAGCTCGATCAGCTCGGTCTCCAGCTTCCGGCGCCGTCCGAAGGCCATGGTGATCTAGCGGCGCGGGAGAGCCGGCGCGTCGTGGATCCCGGCCTGGGTGCCGGTCTCACCGCTGCCCGCTTCCCTGCCTGCGCGGCATGCCGCACGGTCGATCATCGTCTGGGAGCGTACGCCCGAGCAATCGCGATCGGGTGGATGCGAACCGGTAGGTTGCCTCACCGCATGTCGGACCTGTTCGCATCCCCGGAGATGGCCGCCGGATACGCGCGGTCCAGGCCCGCGGTCCATCCGCGGGTGATCGAGCTCGCACGGGCTCGTCTCGGCATCAGACAGCCCGTGGGCCGGGCGCTCGACGTCGGTTGCGGAGCCGGGTTGTCGACCGCGCCGTTGGCGGCACTCGCCTGCTTCTGCATCGGGGTCGAACCGGTCGAGGCGATGCTCCGGGGGAGTGCATTGGCGTCCGCGGCGGTCGCCTTCGTCACCGCGCGGGCTGAGGCGCTGCCGATCGCCGCACGATCGGTCGAGCTCCTCACCGCGGCCGGCTCCCTGAACTACGTGGACCTTGACGCGTTCTTCGGCGAGGCGACCCGGGTCCTGCATCCGGACGGCGCGCTCGTCGTCTACGACTTCTCGGCCGGTCGGACGGTCCGAGATTCCCCGCGGCTCGACGACTGGTTCACGGAGTTCCTCGTTCGCTACCCGCGTGCCGAAGGCTCAGCCCGGAAGCTCGACTCCGAGCTCCTTGCGGACGTGGCCACGGGGTTCCGGCTCGCCGGTTCGGAGCAGTTCGAGATCGGCCTCGAGCTCTCGGCCGATCGATACTGCGACTACGTCATGACGGAGACGAACGTCGCGCACGCGATCCGCAACGGACAGGATCCGGAAGTCATCCGCGAATGGTGCGCGGGGACGCTGGGCGAGGTGTTCGCCGGCTCGCCACGCGAGGTGCTCTTCCACGGCTACCTCGCCCACCTCCTTCCCGCCTAA
>JADGON010000361.1 GCA_017882945.1 Acidimicrobiia bacterium
CGACTCCCGCCATCGCGCAGGGACCGGATGCGCGCCGCGAGGGCCTCCACGTCGCCGACGACGGGATCGAACGCCGCCGCGGCGAGCTGCGGGGTGTCGGGGGCGTCGGGCGACGCAAGCAGGCTCGTCGCGCCCGCCTTGGTGTGCGCGAGTAGCCGCTCGAACGGGAGCGAGAGGCGGGGAAAGTCGTGGCCCTCTGCGCCCCAGGTCACCGAGAGCGTCTCGGCCAGGTTCGCCTCTTCATCGAGCAGGTCCTGCGCCCGGTCGCGCATCCGGCGGGGCTCGACGAGCAACACCCGGGCCCCCGGGCCCAGCAGGTCGGGCAGCAGGTGCTCGTCCTCGGTGAGCCACGGCAGCCAGGACTCCATGCCGTCGAAGATCTGGCCCTCCGCGAGCCGATCCCACTGCTCCCGGCCCCACGACGCGGTCGCGAGGAGGCTCCGGGCCCGCTCCCGGACTTCCGGCGTCGGGAGCAGCTCGCGGCACGGGAACACGACCGCGTCCGTGAGCTCGTGGCTGCTGCGCTGGTCGGCGACGGAGAACACGGACAGCCGGTCGATCTCGTCGCCCCAGAGATCGACGCGGACGGGGTGATCCGCGGTCGACGGGTAGATGTCGATGATCGATCCGCGCACCGCGAGCTCGCCCCGTCCCTCGACCTGGTACTCGCGCCGGTAGCCCGCGGCGACGAGGCGTCCGAGCAGGTCGTCATGATCGATCCGGTCGCCCTTGCGCAAGACGATCGGCTCGACGTCCTCGACATGAGGTCCGAGCCGTTGCACGAGCGCGCGCACAGGTGCGACCACCACCGCCGGCGCGCGGTCGCCGCCTTCGCGGAGCCGCCACATGATCCGGAGACGACGACCCATGGTCTCGAGCGCGGGAGACACGCGCTCGAAGGGCAGCGTCTCCCAAGCGGGAAAGAGCTCGACCGCGTCGGCACCGAGCATCGGGACGAGGTCGCCGGCAATGCGTTCGGCCTCCGCGGCAGTCGGGACCGCGAGAACGATCGGGCGCGCGCCCGAGAGTCGGTGGATGCCCGCGGTGAAGAGGGCCCGTGCCGCTTCGGAGACCGCGACGACCTCGCTGCGCCCTGACGCGACCGCGACGATGCTCGGGTCCTCGGCCAGCAGCCGCGGCAGCTCGGAGAGCGGAGCAGACGTCACGTTCGCACTATGACCCGTCCCAGGCCCGCCACACGCACTTCGGCGTCACTCGGGACCCGCTTCGGTCCTACGTGATGCCAAGACGCTGGGTGGGGTTCGTCTCGTCCATGAGGTCGTCCCAGGCCGCGATCACCGTGTCGACGGTGATCGCCGACATCGCGTCCCGGTAGCGCTCGTCGCGCTCCCAGCCCAGGTTGAGGTACCCCTCCGGGACCATCGGCGACACCACGGAGCGCGACGGCGCGCCGAGCGGGCCCCACCGGGCCACCGGGGTCGGCCCGTGGAGTGCCACGACCGGCACCCCGACCGCCGCGGCGAGGTGCATCACCCCGGTGTTCACGCTCACCGCGCCGGACGCGTGCCGGAGCCACACCAGCGTCTCCTCGGGGGTCGTGCCGGCCACCGAGTGGGCGCGGATGCCCGCCGCACTCCACTCGCCCACCAACGCCTCGGTCGGTCCGACGTCGCCGGGCCCGCCCGTCAGCACGACCTCGTACCCGCGCTCGTCGAGTGCCCGGGCCAGCGCCTGCCACCGATCGACCGGCCAGGAACGCTCGTCGAAGTTCGCTCCTCCCGGCCAGAGGTGCAACACGACGTAGGGCGCCGTGAGCGGCCGCACCGACGCGGGATCCGGGCGCAGCGACGGGCCGCTCTCGGAGACGATCCCGGCCGCGGCGATGAGCCGGCGGTAGTTGTCGATCTCGTGCCCGGTGCCGTGTTCGACCACGACGTCGTAGGCGAAGTGCCGATGCTGACCGGGCGTGCGCATCCCCACCGTGCAGCGTGCGTGGGAGAGCGCGGTGAGCAAGCTCTCGAAGCGCGGCCACGCCCCGAAGTCGACCACGATGTCACAGTGCTCGGCGCGCACCTTTCGCACCGCCGCCGGGATGTCGCGCACCGGGAGCGTGACGACCTGGTCGACGTCGTCGAGCAATCGGGCGAACCCGGCGTTGTTCGCACTCACGAACAGCACGATGCGCGCGTCCGGTCGCGCGGTCCGGATGTCGTGGATCACGCCGCTCAGCAGCACGAGATCGCCGATGCCGACGGTCTTCACGAGCCCGATCGTCTTCCAGTCGTTCGGAACCGAGCGGCTCCCGCGGACTCGGCGCGTCGCACCGAGGAGCGCGATCACCGGGATGCCCGCGTAGCGGTCGAGGAACTTGAGGCGCGCGTTGCCGCGGTCGGCCTGCAGCTGCGCCGGCTGACTCGTCATCCCCGTGCCGTGCTCAGCCGGTGGAGAACGGTCCGACGCGACCCAGGATGTCGGTGGTGCTGTAGCCCTCGAGCAGCGGGGCTCGCAGGACCCGACCACCCCAGCTGCGGACCTCGGGAGCACCGACGATGTCGCCCTCCGCGTAGTCCGAGCCCTTGACCAGCACGTCAGGGCGCAACGCCTTGATCAGCTGCAGCGGCGTGGCTTCGTCGAAGAGCACGATCGCGTCGACCGCCGCCAGCCCGGCCAGCACTGCGGCACGCGCGGCCTGGGAGTTGACGGGTCGCCCCGGACCCTTCTGCGTGCGCACGGAGGAGTCCGTGTTGAGACCGACGACCAGCCGGTCGCAGTGACGCCGCGCCCAGTCGAGGTAGTTGACGTGACCGGCGTGCAGGAGATCGAAGCACCCGTTCGTGAAGCCGACCACGTCGCCCTCGTTGCGCCAGCGCTCGACCGTCTCCTCCAGCACGCGGAGCTCGCCGACCTTCTCGCCCAAGGGCACCGTCGCGTGCTGCTCCCCGCGCCCGAGTGCGTCCAGCAGCTCGGTCTGGCTGATCGGGACGGTCCCGGTCTTGCCGACGATGATCCCGGCCGCGAGGTTCGCGAGCGCCGCGGCGTCGTGACGATCAAGCCCGACTGCGATCGCCGCGGCCAGCGTGGCGATCGCGGTGTCGCCCGCGCCGGATACGTCGAAGACCTCGCGTGCTCGTGCGGGCACGTGGTGCACCCCCTCGGAATCGACGATCGTGATCCCGGCCTCACCGCGGGTCAGCGTCACGAAGTCCAGCTCGAGCTCGTCACACAGCTCACGGGCCGCCGCGGTGAGCGCGTCGCGCTCGTGCTCCGAAGCTTCACTGACCTGGGCCAGCTCGCCCTCGTTCGGCGTGATGGTGGTGGCACCGGCGTACTTCTCGTACTCGAGACCCTTGGGGTCGACGAGGACCGGGACCCCCCGCTCCGTGCATCGCTCGATCAGCCGCCGGCAGAACTGAGCGTCGAGGACGCCCTTCGCGTAGTCGGACAGGACGACCGCTTCGTAGCCGTCGTCGAGCATGAGCATGACGCGCTCGTCCCAGCCGGAGCGCTCCGCCAGATCGGGCTGATCGGTGTCCTCGTCGTCGATGCGCACGAGCTGCTGGTGGCGGGAGAGCACCCGGGTCTTCGTGGTCGTCGTGCGCCCGGGGACAACGGCGACACCGTGCACGCGGACGCCCGCCGTGCCGAGCAGCTCGCGGATCCGCGCCCCGGACGGGTCTTCACCGGTCCAACCGGCGACGTCGGCGTGGACACCGAGACCGGCGAGGTTGAGCGCCACGTTGCCGGCACCACCAACCGAAGCGGTCTCACGACCCAGCCGCACGACCGGCACCGGTGCTTCGGGTGAGATGCGGGCAACCTCACCGACCAGGTACCGGTCGAGCATCAGGTCGCCGACGACCAGCATGCGAACTCCCGCAAAGCCACCGCGCACGCTGGCATGAACGAGATCCGGGCGGTCAAACATCAGGCTCCTCGTCCACCATCGCGCGCTCGACGAGGTGGCAGAGCTCGTGTCCGAGGAACAGGTGTGCCTCCTGGATCCGAGGGGTTGCAGTGCTGGGGACGACGAGCGCGGCATCCGCGACGTGCGCGACCTTGCCGCCGTCTGCACCGGTGATGCCAACCGTGAACGCGCCACGGTCGTGGGCCGCTTCGATGCCGCGGATGACGTTCGCGCTCATGCCCGAGGTCGAGAGCCCGACCGCCACGTCGCCGGGCCGGCAGAGCGACTCGAGCTGGCGGGCGAAGACGTCGTCGAACGCGCCGTCGTTCGCGACCGCAGTCAGGAGCGCGCCGTCCGTGGTCAGGGCCATCGACGCGAGGCCCCGCCGGTCGACCAGGTACCGGCCGACCAGCTCGGTCGCGAAGTGCTGGCTCTGCGAGGCGCTGCCCCCGTTGCCGAACCAGAACACCGTGCCTCCAGCCCGCAAGGACTCCGTCATCCGAGCGGCCACGAGCTCGATCTCGGGCACAAGTGCCGCGAGAGCCGTCATGACCACGTGATGGTCCTCGATAGCCTGCTGGAAGTCCACGAAAAGTCTCTCGACGGGCGCTCTGCTGTGCTTGAGGTTAGCAACCGGGTAGTTCTCCTCGATCGTGACGGAGTGCTCAACGTCGACCGAAGTGACTCGGTCAAAAGCCTCGATGACCTCGAAGTCCTCCCTGGAGCCGCCGAAGCGACCGCGGCCCTGCACGCGGCCGGCTATCGCCTGCTGGTCGTCACCAATCAGGCGGTCGTGGGTCGCGGGCTGCTGACCCTGGACGCGCTCCACGCCATCAATCGTGAGCTCGACCGGCGGCTGGGCAACACCATCCATGGCTTCCACGTGTGCCCTCATACCCCGGAGATGCGCTGTGCATGCAGGAAACCGGGAACTCTGCTCCTCGAGCAGGCCCGGGTCGCGTGGCCCTTCGAGCCCGCCGAGACCTGGTTCGTCGTGGACGCGGAGCGTGACATCGAGGCGGCTCGCCGTGCCGGGGTGCGTCCCGCGCTCGTGCGCACCGGGAAGGGGCGAGCGACCGAGCGATTCGCGCCAGATGTTCCGGTATGGGAGGACTTGGCGGCGTTCGCCGAATGGCTGCTCGCGCGCTGAGGGGCTAGCTCTCGCGGGCGTTGTAGCGGTTCATGGTGGGGTCGACCCCGTCGGACGCGATCATCTCGACCGCGTCCGCCGCGTCTTCGATCGCCACGTCGATGTCCGCCCGCTCGCGCTTGCCGAAGCGGTTCAGGACGTGGTCGGCGCCGCGCTCCTTGGTGACCGGCTTCCCGACCCCGATGCGCACCCGCTGGAAGCCGTCGCTGTGGAGATGGGACTTGATCGAGCGGAGCCCGTTGTGGCCGGCCAGGCCCCCGCCGGACTTGACCTTCAGCACCGCGACCGGAAGGTCGAGCTCGTCGTGGACGATCACCACCTGCTCGGGCGCCACTCCGTAACGGCGGGCAAGAAGACCGACCGACTCACCGGAATCGTTCATGTACGTGAGCGGGATCGCGAGCGCGACGCGTTTGCCGGCGATCCCCACCTCGTCGACCCGCGCTCGCTCCTTGCCCTTCTTCAGCTTGGCACCGTGCCGGCCCGCGAGGAGCTCGACGACCTCCGCGCCCACGTTGTGGCGCGTGCGCGCGTACTCCTCACCGGGATTGCCGAGCCCGACCACGAGCAGATCGGCCGGGGTTCCGGTGCGCGGCGCCCGTGACCGCCGCAACAACGCCTAGTCCTCGGAGGATTCGCCGCCGCCGGCTTCGCCGGCCTCGGCCGCACCTTCGCCGCCCTCTTCGCCTTCGGCTTCGAGTGCAGCTTCGGCGGCCTCTTCCTCTTCGCTGAGGCCACGAGGGATGGAGACCTGCGCCACGAGCTCGTCCGGCTCGTGCTGGACCGACACCCCTTCGGGGATCGGCAGATCCGCGACG
This sequence comes from Acidimicrobiia bacterium, assembly GCA_017882945.1. Classification (GTDB taxonomy): domain Bacteria; phylum Actinomycetota; class Acidimicrobiia; order IMCC26256; family JAENVU01; genus Chersky-806. Next base: position 5,834 of record JADGON010000361.1, read on the forward strand.
CGCAGCTGGTCACCGAGCGCGAGGTGGGAGACGTCGACCGAGATCGATGTCGGGATGTTGCCGGGCAGCGCCTCGACCGTGATGGAGAAGAACAGCTGCTCGAGGATCCCGCCTTCCTTCACGCCCGGCGGCTCGCCCTCGATGGTGAGCGGGATCTCGGCGGCGACTGCGACGTCGCGGCGCACCCGCACGAAGTCCACGTGCACGAGCTCGTTGCGGGTCGGGTGGCGTTGGATCTGGCGGGCCAGGGCCAGCGCGTCTTCCTGGCCTTCGACCTTCAGCGTGATCAGCGTGTTCGCACCCGAGGCGCTGTGCAGCGCATGGTCGAGCTCGCGAGCCGAGACGGTCACCGACACCGAATCGCTCTGGAGCCCGTAGACGACTGCAGGGAGCAGACCTTCACGACGGATGCGGCCGGCGTTGCGGGAGCCCAAGCTCGTACGGGGCTCGGCGTTGAGGATGACATCGGCCATGGCGCGTGAGGTCCTTCGAGGAAACGGTGGGGACCCACCATTGTGGCCCCTTCGCGCCCTCCGATCCAAACCCCTGCTCGGGAGGTCCTAGACGTTGTCCCCTTTGAACAGCTCGCTGACGGACGACTCGTCGAAGACAGCATCGATCGCCTCGGCCACGATGGGCGCGATCGAGAGCACGCGCAGGGCGTCGAAGTGCTTGTCGTCCGAGATCGGGAGGGTGTTGGTGACGACGACCTCCCGGATGGGGCCGTTCTTGAGCCGATCGACGGCCGGGCCCGACAGCAATGCGTGCGTCGCGGCGATCGAGACCGAGTCCGCGCCCCGCTTGGTCAGGAGCTCGGCCGCACTCACGACCGTGCCCGCGGTGTCGATGATGTCGTCGACGAGCACGCACTGACGGCCCGCGACCTCACCGACGACCTCTTCGGCCACCGCGACGTTGTGGGTGCCCTTCGGCCGCCGCTTGTCGATGAACGCGAGATCGGCGTCGATGTCGTGCTCCTCGAGGCAGTTCGCGAATCGCCGGGCGAGCTTTCCGCCGCCGGCATCGGGCGTGAC
>JADGON010000362.1 GCA_017882945.1 Acidimicrobiia bacterium
CTGACCCGTCCCCCCGCCGGTTCGATCCCCGACACTCCGGGCTCGTACCAGTTCAAGGACAAGGACGGCCGGGTCATCTACGTCGGCAAGGCGAAGAGCCTCCGCAGCCGGCTCTCGAACTACTTCTCCGCGCCGGAGACGCTGCTCCCGCGCACCCGGCAGATGGTCATGTCCGCCGAGTCGGTCGAGTGGATCGAGGTGCGCAACGAGGTCGAGGCGTTGTTCCTCGAGAACGAGCTGATCAAGTCCCACAAGCCGCGCTTCAACATCCGGCTGAAGGACGACAAGTCGTATCCCTTCCTTGCGGTGACGGTGGGCGAGGAGTGGCCGCGCGCGTTGGTCATGCGCGGCAAGAAGCGCAAGGGAGTCCGGTACTTCGGTCCGTTCGCGCACGCGTACGCGATCCGCGAGACGCTCGATCTCCTGCTGCGGACGTTCCCGATCCGCACCTGTACCAACAACAAGTTCCAGCGCCACGAGCGGCTCGGGCGCCCGTGCCTCTACGCCCACATCGAGAAGTGCGTGGCGCCGTGCGTCAGTGCCGTCAACCACGAGGAGTACCAGGCACTCGTCGACGAGCTGATCGCATTCCTGGACGGTGAGACGGCCCCGGTCCTCGACCGGCTCGAGAAGCAGATGCACGAGTCGTCCGAGGCCTTGGACTTCGAACGAGCCGCGCGGCTGCGGGACCAGCTGTTCTCGGTGCGCAAGGTCATCGAGCGCCAGCAGATGGTCGGCGCGAAGGAGGAGGACCTCGACGTCATCGGGTTCGTCGAGGACCCGCTCGAGGCGTCGGTGCAGGTGTTCTACGTGCGTCGAGGCAGGGTCACCGGCCGCAAGGGCCTCATGGTCGACAAGGTCGAGGACGTCGGGCCGCCCGAGCTCGTCGCGCGGATCCTCGAGCAGCTGTACGGCGACGCGCCGCCGGAGGACGTCCCGCGCGAGGTGCTGGTTCCGGTCGAGCCGGAGCAGCGCGAGCTCTACGAGGAGTTCCTGTCGCTGACGCGCGCGAAGTCGAAGGTCCGGATCCGCGTCCCGCAGCGGGGGGCCAAGCGCGAGCTGCTGGCGACCGTGACTCGGAACGCGCAGGAGGCGTTCGGACGGCACAAGCTCAAGCGGGCCTCGGACCACAATGCGAGGGCGCGCACGCTGCTCGCCCTGCAAGAGGCGCTCGATCTCCCGGAAGCGCCACTGCGGATCGAGTGCTTCGACATCTCGAACCTGCAGGGCACCGAGATCGTCGCCTCGATGACCGTGCTCGAAGACGGCTTGCCGAAGCGGTCCGACTACCGGCACTTCAAGGTCAAGCACGAGGGCCAGGACGACTTCGCAGCGATGGAAGAGGTCTTGACCCGGCGCTTCCGCCGCTACCTGGACGAGCGCGACGAAGGCGCTCGCGCCGGTCGCCGGTTCGCGTACCCGCCGAACCTGCTCGTGATCGACGGTGGCAAGGGCCAGCTGAACGTCGCGGTCCGGGTGCTCGAGGAGCTGGGGCTGGAGGACATCTGCGTCGTCGGCCTGGCCAAGCGCTTCGAAGAGGTCTACACGCCCGGCGAGTCCGATCCGGTACGCATCCCGCGCGACTCCGAAGCCCTCTACCTGCTCCAACAGGTGCGCGACGAAGCCCACCGTTTCGCGATCACCTACCACCGGAAGCTGCGCGACAAGCAGATGACTCGCTCGGTCCTCGACGACGTGCCCGGCCTCGGCCCGACGCGGCGCAAGCGGCTGCTGAAGGAGTTCGGCTCGGTGAAGCGGCTGCGCGAGCAGCCGGTCGAGGCGCTCGAGGCGCTCTCGTGGTTGCCCGAGCGCATCGGGCGCGACCTCTACGACCACCTGCACGGCGCTTCGATGCCGGCGGCACGGCGGGCCCCCGCAGCTCTGCCATCCTTGGAGTCCTCATGAACCCTGAAACGCCGGAGCCCGATCTCGACGTCACCGTCATCACCGGCATGTCCGGTGCCGGGCGGTCCGAAGCGGCCGATGTGCTCGAAGACCTCGGGTTCTTCGTCATCGACAACCTTCCGCCTGCGCTCATCGGCAAGGTGGCCGAGCTCGCACGCGGGGGAGGGCGACCGCACCGCTACGGCCTCGTCGTCGACGTTCGCTCGGGGGTGTTCATCGACGACCTCGGCGCCGCGCTCGCCGGCCTGCGCGCCAGCGGTGCGCGCACGCGGGTGTTGTTCCTCGACGCGTCGGACGCGGCGCTCGTGCGACGGTTCGAAGCCACGCGGCGCCGGCATCCGCTCGCGATGACCGACCGGGTGCACGAAGGCATCCAGAAGGAGCGGGCCCTGCTCGAGGAGCTGAAAGGTGGCGCGGACGTGGTCCTCGACACCTCGCAGCTCAACGTGCACGAGCTGCGCGACCGCCTGGTGGACATCTTCAGCGAGGAGCTCTCGTCCCAGGCGTTGCAGCTGAGCATCGTGAGCTTCGGGTACAAGCACGGCCTGCCGCTGGACGTCGACCTCGTGTTCGACTGCCGCTTCCTGCCGAACCCCCACTGGATCGAGGAGCTGCGCCCGCTCGACGGGCGCGATCCGGCCGTGCGCGACTACGTGCTCGGCCAGCCCGAGACCCAGGCGTTCCTGGAGGAGCTGCGGCGGCTCTTCCAGCTCACGCTCCCCGCGTTTGAGCGCGAGGGGAAGTCGTACCTCTCGATCGCGGTGGGTTGCACCGGCGGCCGCCATCGCAGCGTCGCCATTGCCGAAGCACTCGCGGAGATCCTGGTCGGGCTCGGGTCCGATCCCAGCGTCCGGCACCGGGACGTCGAACGTGTCTGACCGACTCGACCGGGCGGGCCCGAAGGTCGTCGCGCTCGGGGGCGGGCACGGCCTGGCCATGACCCTCCGGGGGTTGCGCACCTACGCGGGCGAGATCACCGCGGTCGCGAGCGTCGCGGACGACGGCGGGTCGACCGGCCGGCTCCGTCGCGACTTCGACGTGCCCGCGCCCGGCGATCTGCGCAAGTGCCTCGTCGCGCTGGCCGGTGACGCGCCGGTCTGGCCCGAAGCGTTCGAGCACCGATTCGCGGCCGGCGATCTCGAGGGGCATGCGCTCGGGAACCTGATGATCCTCGGGCTCACCGAGACCCTGGGTGACTTCTGCCGGGCGCTCGACGAAGCCGGAAAGCTCTTGCACGCGGTCGGCCGGGTGTTGCCCGCGACCACCGAGCCGGTCGTCCTGAAGGCGGACATCGAAGGGGAGGCCGTGCAGGGCCAGGTCGCGGTGCAGAACTCGGCCGGCCGGATCCGCCGCGTCGAGCTCATCCCGAACGACGCGCCCGCCTGCCCCGATGCCTTGCTCGCGATCGCCGAGGCGGATCAGGTGGTCCTCGCCCCGGGGTCCCTCTACACCAGCCTCTTGCCGGTGCTCTGTGTCCCCGAGCTGCGGGAGGCCCTGGCCGCGACCCCGGGTGTGGTCGTGCAGGTCTGCAACCTTCGCCCGCAGGTGCCGGAGACCAACGGGCTCGACGGCTCGGACCATCTCCGGGCGGTCCTGGAGCACGGCGCCCGGGTCGATCGCTTCCTCTACCAGCACGACGGGATCCTGGCCGCGGACGACGAGACGATCCGGGCTCTGGGGGTCGAACCGGTGCCGGCCGCGGTCGCTGGACCCGACGGATCGGCCCACGATCCCGTAGAACTGGCGGAAGCCCTGCACGCTCTGCTGTAGTCCGAGACCGCAGGAGAGGGGTCCCTTGATCGACACGGAGGCGTCATGACGGTACGGGTGGGAATCAACGGCTTCGGCCGCATCGGCCGGTCCTTCACCCGGGCTCTGCTGGCACGCGGCGAGGCGGCGGGGGTGGAGCTGGTCGCCGTGAACGACCCCTTCGGGGACTCGCACACGATGGCGTTCCTCCTGAAGCACGACTCCGTCGGCGGGATGCTGCCGAACGAGGTCGCGGAGACGGGGAGCGGGTTCTCGATCGACGGGCGCGAGATCAAGAAGCTCGAGGAGCGCGACCCGGGCGAGATCCCCTGGGGCGCGAACGGCGTCGATGTCGTCATCGAGTCCACCGGGCTGTTCACCGGGCGCGAGAAGGCGGCGGGTCACCTCAAGGGTGGCGCGAAGCGAGTGGTGATCTCCGCGCCGAGCGGCGACGCCGACGTGATGATCTGCATGGGCGTCAACGACGAGGTGTTCGACGCGGAGGCCCACACCGTCATCTCGAACGCGTCGTGCACGACGAACTGCCTCGCGCCGATGGCGAAGGTGCTCAACGATCGGTTCGGGATCGAGCAGGGCTTCATCACCACGGTGCACGCGTACACCACCGACCAGCAGCTCCAGGACCAGGCGACCGCCACTCGCAGCGGCAAGCCGGATCTCCGGCGCATGCGCGCGGCGGGGCTCTCCATCATCCCGAGCAGCACCGGTGCGGCGCGAGCCATCGGCCTCGTCCTCCCCGAGCTGAAGGGCAAGCTCGACGGCACCGCGCTGCGGGTCCCGACTCCGGTCGGCTCGATCACGGACCTCGTCGCGAACCTCGGACGCGAAGCGTCGATCGAGGAGATCAACGCCGCGTTCGCCGAAGCCTCCGCGGCGCCGGCCACGCGAGGTGTGCTCGAGTACAGCGAGGAGCCGCTCGTGTCGGCGGACATCGTCGGCAACCCGTCGTCGTGCATCTACTCCGCGCTCGACACGATGGCGAACGGCAAGTTCGTCAAGGTGCTGGGTTGGTACGACAACGAGTGGGGCTATTCGAACCGTCTGATCGATCTCGTCAGCTTCATCGGCGACCGCTGATCCGGGCGCTTCCCCGCCGCTGTCCATGAGCATCGACCTGCCGCGCCTCGAAGATCTGCCCGACCTGGACCGGTGTCGGGTGCTCTTGCGCGCCGACTTCAACGTGCCGTTGCGCGACGGGCGCGTCCAGGACGACCTGCGAATCGCGACCGTGCTGCCGACGCTCCAGTGGTTGCACGAGCAGGGCGCGGCCGTCGTCGCCTGCGGGCATCTCGGCCGGCCCAAGGGCAAGGTCGACATGCAGTTCTCGATGGCCCCCGTCGCGTCGAGGCTGGGCGAGCTGCTCGGCCGCGAGGTCGCCTTGGCGCCACAGGTCGTCGGGCCGACGGCTGCCGCGATGGCGGCAAGTCTCGATGCGGGCGACGTCATGCTCCTCGAGAACCTCCGGTTCGAAGCCGGTGAGACCGCGAACAGTCCGGCCCTCGCGGTGAACCTGTGCGAGATGGTCGACGCGTACGTCAACGAGGCGTTCGGTGCGTCGCACCGGGCCCACGCGTCGATCGTCGGTCCGCCGGCGATCCTGCCGAGCGCCGGGGGCCGCCTGCTGTTCCGGGAGGTGGAGGTGCTCTCTGCCCTGCTCCACGACCCGAAGCAGCCGTTCGTCGCGGTCCTCGGCGGCGCGAAGGTGAGCGACAAGCTCGGGGTCATTGGCGCGCTGCTCGACAAGTGCGAGACGATCCTGATCGGCGGCGCGATGGCGTTCACGTTCCTCGCCGCCCAGGGCTACGACGTCGGTGACTCGTTGCTCGAGCCCGAGTGGGTGGCGGACTGCAAGACGCTGCTGGAGACGGGCCGGGTCAAGGTGCCGGTGGACGTCGTGATCGCGCAGGACATCAGCGCCGACGCCGACACCCGGATCGTCGGCGCGTCGCGGATCCCCGACGGGTGGAAGGGCCTGGACATCGGGCCCGAGACCGCGTCGATCTTCGCGGACACGATCGCCGACGCGGCGAACGTCTTGTGGAACGGTCCCATGGGCGTCTTCGAGATCGAGCCGTTCGCGCAGGGCACGCGGACCGTCGCCGAAGCGCTCGCCGACTGCCACGGGTTCACGGTGATCGGTGGCGGCGACAGCGCCGCCGCAATTCGCAAGTTCGGTCTCGCCGACCGGGTCGACCACGTCAGTACCGGGGGTGGCGCGTCGCTCGAGCTCATCGAGCAGGGCGACCTCCCGGGGCTTGCCGCGCTGCGCAACGGAAAGAAGGCCTGATGCCCGAACGCAAGCCGATCATCGCGGGCAACTGGAAGATGCACCACGATCACTTCACCGCGATCCAGTGCACCCAGAAGCTGTCCTACCTGCTCGACAAGAAGGACTACGACCAGGTCGACGTGGTGATCTGCCCGCCGTTCACGGACCTCCGCTCGGTGCAGACCACGCTCGAGTCCGACCGCATCCCGATCGCGCTCGGCGCGCAGAACTGCTACTGGGAGAAGGAAGGCGCGTTCACGGGCGAGGTCAGCCCCCTGATGCTCGCGAAGCTGAAGGTCACGTTCGTCATCGTCGGCCACTCGGAGCGCCGGGAGCTGTTCGGTGAGACCGACGATGCGGTCAACCGCAAGGTGCGTGCGGTCCTCGCCGCGGGCATGACGCCCATCGTCTGTGTCGGCGAGACGCTCGAAGAGCGCGAGGCGGGCGCGACCGAGGGCAAGGTCCTGGGTCAGGTCGCCGAGGCGTTCGCCGGGGTGTCGAAGGCAGCGGTGGCGACGTGCGTCGTGGCCTACGAGCCGATCTGGGCGATCGGCACCGGTCGCAACGCGACTCCCGAGGACGCGGAGGCGACGATCGGGGTGATCCGCGGTGCCGTCGCGGAGGCCGCCGGCGCCGAGGCGAGCGAGGCGGTGCGGATCCAATACGGCGGCAGCGTGAAGCCCGGCAACATCGCCGAGCTCATGGCGCGCCCCGGGATCGATGGTGCGCTCGTCGGCGGGGCGTCATTGGACCCCGACGATTTCGCACGGATCGTTCGCTTTTCCGAGTGATCGACAGGAATCGGCGGCGTCGCAACGTTTAGGATCGCCGCCGAATTGCCGAGAATCCCTGTTAGCGTTCGCGCCGCCTGAAGGGGGCCAAGAAGCCATGCTCACGCCCGCAATCCTGATCATCCATGTCGGCGTGTCGTTGACGCTCATCGTGCTGATCCTGCTCCACGCCGGTCGCGGCGGAGGGCTGTCGGACATGTTCGGTGGTGGGTCATTGGGGGGCTCGATGGCCGGTTCGACCGTGGTCGAGAGGAACCTCGACCGCATCACTGTCATCACGGCACTGGTGTTCACATTCACGACAATCCTGCTGGGGCTTCGCGTTGGCTGACGCACACGCCCGGCGGGCCATTCTGCGTCGAAAAGAGCCGGGGAGGTCTCGAGCGTGATTCGAACGAAGCGTTCGCTCATCGTGGTGTCATTGATTGCAGTGCTGGCCATGGTGCTGGCTGCGTGCAGCAGCAGCAGCAAGAGCACCAGCAGCACGACCTCGGGCGGGAGCAGCGCCTCGGGCGGCACCGTGCCCAACGGCGGCACGCTGGTCGCCGGAGCCGAACAGGAACCCGACTGTGCGGACTGGATCGCGAGCTGCGCGGGGGCGAGCTGGGGGCTCTACACGATCCAGGAGCACACGATGCCCCGGACCTTCGACTTCGTGAAGAAGAACAACGTCTGGACCGAGGTCCCGAACATCCTGCTCGCAGGTGAGCCCACCGTCAGCGAAGTTGGCGGCAAGCAGACGGTCACCTACAAGATCAACCCGAAGGCCGTGTGGTCCGACGGCCAGCCGATCACCTCGACCGACTTCAAGTACACGTGGAACCAGGTCGCGACCGGTAGCGACATCTACGACAAGACCGGGTACAACCTGATCGAGGGCGTCAACGACAGCGATCCCAAGACCGCGGTCGTCACGTTCAGCAGCCCGTACGCGGGCTGGAAGCAGCTCTTCGGAGCGTTCTACGGCGTGATGCCGAGCCACATCCTCCAGGGCCAGGACCGCAGCGCCGCCATGTCGAACGGCTACGCCTGGTCCGGTGGTCCGTGGATCGCCAAGTGGGACAAGGGCGTGCAGGTCACCCTCACCCCGAACCCGAACTGGTACGGCTCGAAGCCACACCTCGACAAGGTGATCTTCAAGTTCGAGGCCGACACCTCGGCCGAGTTCAAGGCGTTCAGCAACGGCGAGACGATGGCCATCTACCCGCAGCCGCAGCTCGACGCGGTCTCGCAGATCCAGGCCGGCATCCCGGGTGCGAAGACCTTCTACACCGCGGATACAGGCAACGTTGAAGCGCTGTGGATCAACAACCAGAAGGCACCGTTCACGTCGAAGGCGGTGCGCCAGGCGTTCGCCTACGCGATCGACCGCAACGCGATCGTGAAGAAGCTCTTCGGGGCACTCAACGTGACGAAGGCCGTGAACACCATCAACCCGCCGATCCTGAGCACCTACTCGGACCCGAACGCGTGGGCCGGTTACGGGCTCAACCTCAGCAAGGTGAACAGCCTGATGACGGGCGACGGCTGGAAGAAGGGATCCGACGGGATCTGGGCCAAGGGCGGCCAGAAGGCGACCTTCGAGATTCGCAGCACGACCGGCAACAAGCGCCGTGAGCTGACCGAGCAGATCCTGCAGGAGCAGCTCAAGGCCGCAGGCTTCGGTCTCACGGTGGCCAACCAGGCTGCCGGCGACCTCTTCGGTACGACGCTTCCCGCCGGCGACTACACGTTGTCGTTGTACGCCCAGACGGCGACGAGTCTCCAGCCGGGTCTCTGCACGATCTTCTGTGCGACCAACATCCCGACCGCGGCCAACGGCAACTCCGGCCAGAACTGGCAGCGGGTGGACACGGCGGCGAACGAGGCGCTGCTGAAGGTCGACACGGACCTCAGTGACGCGTCCCGCATCGCCAACTCCAAGAAGGCCGACAAGATCCTCGCGACGGATCAGGTCTCGCTTCCCCTTGACCCGCTTCCGAACATCCTGCTGTGGAGCAACAAGATCGTGGGCCCGGTCCACGACGACCCGATCCTGGGGATGTTCGGCAACCTCGCCGACTGGGGTCTGAAGAAGTAGCGAGCTGAAACGGAAGGTTCGGTAGCAATCACAGTGATCTGACAACCGGGTCCGGCCCTTCGGGGTCGGACCCGGCTTGCTCGGGCGAAGGGAACCCTTCGGCGGATGCTGACCTACATCACACGGCGAGCGCTGTACTCGATTCCGGTGATCATCATTGCCTCGTTCCTGCTGTTCTGGTTCGTCTCGGGGACCTTCGACCCGTGCGCCAAGCTGCGCGGGACCCGAGAGGGAGCGGCGTCGTACGCACGCTGTCAGAAGCGACTCGGCACCACCGAGCCGATCCTCGTGCAGTACAAGTCGTGGCTGGGCGACGCGGCGCAGGGTGACCTCGGCAAGAGCTCGCGCACCAACGAGGACGTCGCCGCGATGCTCTCGCGGTCGCTCTGGTACACGGTGCAACTGATCTTCTGGGGCATCTTGTTCTCGGCGGTGGTCGCCGTCGCGCTCGGGGTGTACTCCGCCGTGAAGCAGTATTCCGTGCTCGACTACACCTTCACCGGGCTCTCGTTCGTCGGGTTAGCGATGCCCCCGTTCTGGTTCGGGCTCCTCGCGATCCAGTTCCTCGC
>JADGON010000363.1 GCA_017882945.1 Acidimicrobiia bacterium
ACCGACGGCGCGTCACGCATCAGAGGTCGTGCGTGCGGATCACCTCGAGCGAGTCGAGCGCCGTGCCGCGCACGTCGTAGCGGAAGCCGCGTCGTTGCGCGGGCTCCCACCGTTCGACCAGCCACTCCGCGAGGGGCTCGCGCACCCAGTGGAAGCATTCGTCCAGCCGAGCCTTCACCTCGGCAACCGGGACGAACGCGGCGTCCACCACGATCCCGTCGGGGTCCTCGACCCGCAGCTCGCCTTCGAAGGAGAGCGCGCGGTGCACCTCGCAGCGCATCACCCAACCGAGATCGACCGCGACCGTCGTGACCTCGTAGAGCGGCCCCTCCCACTCGCGCACTACCAGACCGGTCTCCTCCTCGACCTCGCGGGAGAGCCCGTCCAGGACGCTCGCGTCCGTGGCATCGATCACTCCCCCGGGCGTGCTCCAGTCGAGTGAGCCGTTCCGGCGTTGGTTGCAGACGAGCAGCAGCCCGTCGCCGTGCTCCAGCACTGCGCCGGCCACCGTCCATTCGTGCGCGGGTGGCGCCATCCCGCCAGTGTTGCACGCGCCATCGACGGTCCGGCCCGCACACTCCGGAGGTCGTAACCTCCGAGACGTGACCGAGGAAGGCGAGCTCCCGGCATTCGACACGGGTCCCGGGCCGTCACGCGCCGCATTCCTGATCGCGTACCTCGGTGTCGTCGTCGCGGGGCTCTTCGGAGGGGCGATCGGATACGGGCTGGTCAACGTGAGCAGCTCCGGCGGCTCCACGGTCGAGAAGGCGATCGGCGCGCTCGTCGGGGCCGCTCTGGCGGCGATCGGCGTCGGGGTGGTCGCGGTGCTGGCGCTGCGGGCGATGGCCGAATGGCGCCGGCCACCCGGTGCCGGAGCGAACGACCGCCGTCCGCGCTAGCGCCGGGCCGGCGAAATACCTCGTCGCCCGGCCGGAGCCCGGTGTAGACCCATCGGTGCCATGAACGTTCGAGCGGCCACCGCGCGCGATGTCGAAGGGATCGCGGGGCTGCACGCGGACAGCTGGCGGCGCAACTATCGAGGCGCGTACATGGACGCCTACCTCGATGGTGACGTGCTCGCCGACCGCGTCGTCGTATGGACGGACCGTCTCTCGGCGCCGCAGGTGGACACGATGACGATCGTCGCCGAGCACGAAGGAGCCCTCCTCGGCTTCGCACACACGATCCTCGACGCCGACCCGACGTACGGGGCACTGCTCGAGAACCTCCACGTGACCCACGACCACAAGCGCGCCGGCGTCGGCACCCGGCTCATGGCCGAAGCTGCCCGAGGGGTCATTCGGCGCCGACCGTCGACCGGTCTGTACCTCACTGTGCTCGAACAGAACCAGGCCGCCCAAGCCTTCTACGCCGCGCGGGGTGGGATCCCCGTCGGACGCAAGATCGCCGGACCGTTCCCTGGTGGCGGAACGGCCGCCGTGCTCCGGTACGCGTGGCCGGATACCGCCGAGCTCATCGATCAGACCTGAGCGGCGCTCAGGGCTACTCGCCGAAGGTCAGCCGGCGAAAGCCCTCCGCGTACCGGACGCCCCCCTGGCGCCCGTCGTGCTCGGCCCGCTCGCGCAGGAACTGGCGGAACGGCTCCCCCGTCTCGAGCAGCTGGCTCTGATGGCAGAACAAGGCTTCGATCTTGCGCTCGAGGTGCTCCGAGATGTCGACCCAGCAGTTCGGCTCGAGCGTCCCGGACAGGTAGACCTCCCGCACCTGGTGCACGGTGAGGCCCTCGGCCAGCTGTTCGGCGAAGTAATGGGGAAGACCGGCCGCGGGCGCGATCGCGTCGAGCGTCGCCCACCCGGTCACCCGGTGGTCGCGATGGTTGAAGTAGCCGTCGCCGAAGAAGACCGCGGTCGGATCGGGACAGAGCACCACCTCGGGGCGCAGCTCGCGCACGACGCGACAGATCTCCTCACGCAACGGCCGGTCGTCCTCGAGGTCGCCGTCACCATGCTGGAGGTGACGGTGCCCGGCGAGGCCGAGCAGCTCGACCGACCGCGCGGTCTCTTCGAGCCGCATCGCCGCGAGCTCCTCAGGGTCGACGTTCGGGTCGCTCGTCCCCTTGTCGCCACGCGTGGTGACGAGCACCCAGACCTCGGCGCCTTCCGCGGCCCAGCGGGCCAGCGTCCCTCCCGCGGAGATCTCCGGATCGTCGGGATGCGCGTAGACCGCCAGCGCACTGCGGGGTACCGACGGGGCGCGGGATGTCACCAGTCGAGCTCGAGGGTCTCGCGCATGGTCGCCTCGAACGTCTCGTCGTCCATCTGCCCGCGCGCCGCCAGGACCATCTGGGCGTCGTCGCCAACCGGGTGCCGGAACGCCGGCGCGTCGGACTCGATGATGTCCGCGACCGTCTGCGCGACCGCCTCGGGACCCGGACCGGCCTCCGCACCACCGCGGAGTCGCAGCATCGACGCGCTCCACGCGGTCTCCAGCTCGTCATAGGGCGCGGTGTCGGTGCCGATCCGTGCGGCATTGTCCGAGAACGTTGTTTCGAAGAAGCCCGGCTCCACGAGTGCGACCGTGATCCCGAAGTGACCGACCTCGAGCTTGAGTGCCTCCGAGAGCCCTTCGAGCGCGAACTTCGAGGCGCCGTAGATCCCGTCGAGCGGAGGCGCGACACGACCCGCGACGGACGTGACGTTCACGATCGTCCCGGCGCTGCGCTCGCGCATCTGCGGGAGCACGGCCTGGATCATGCGGAGCGCACCGAACAAGTTCGTCTCGAACATCCGCTTGCACTCCGCGATCGGGAGCCGCTCGACCGGCCCGATCACGCCGAAGCCCGCGTTGTTGACGAGTGCGTCGATGCGGCCAGCCGCAGCCACGGCGGCGGTGACCGATTCGTCGGAGTCCACGTCGAGCGCGAGTCGCTGCGCGACGTCGAGATCGTCGAGCACCTCGAGCCGTCGGGCGGTCGCGATGACCTCGTGGCCCCGCTTGGTGAGCTCCAATGCCGCGCCGCGGCCGAAACCAGTCGAGCAGCCCGTGATCAGCACTCGCATTGCGTCACCACTTCCTGTCGTCGCTCCTCTCGCCGGAGGCTATCGCCGGCGACGGACTACTCGTCGGTGGGCCAGCGGGTCCGACGGACCTCGACGCCTTCGAGCGCGAGCGCATCGAACGCGGCGATCGTCCGGTCCACATCGGCGTCGTCGATGTCCTTGTGGGTGACGAGGCGCACGGTCTCCGCATCGATGGTGCCCGCACGGATCCCGCGTGACTCGAGCACGGTCAGGAAGCTGCTCGGGAGCCGGTCGGCGCGGGCACACACGATGTTGGTGCGCACCACATCGGGATCGAGCGCGCCGGGGAACCGATCCGCCAGCGCCATGGCCAACCGGTGCGCCCGCTCGTGATCCTCGGCCAGCCGCTTGGACATCTCCTCGATGGCCACGATCGCGCCGGCGGCGAGCATCCCGGCCTGGCGCCACCCGCCTCCGAGGCGGGCCCGCTGCGCGCGGGCCTCGTCGATGACCGACGTCCGCCCGCCCAGCAGGGATCCGATCGGCGCTGCGAGCCCCTTCGAGACGCAGAACATGACCGTGTCGGCGGGCGCGGCCAGGGCGTGCACGGTGGTGTTGAGGGCGACCGCCGCGTTGAACAGCCGGGCGCCGTCGCAATGCAGCGGGAGCGCGTGCGCGGCCGCGGCCCACGCGACGTCGGCGACTTCGCTCGCCGGGGCCGGACGACCGCTCGCAGGCATGTGCGTGTTCTCGATCGTCACCAACGAGATCGGGGGGAAGTGGTGGCGCGAGCCTTCGAGCGCGGCGGCGACCGCGCGCGGTGAGACCACGCCGTCCTCGTCCGGGAGCGGACGGATCTGCACGCCCGAGTTCGAGGCCACGGCCGCGGCCTCGTACCGGTAGACGTGCGCGCGCGCCGGGCACAGCAGCTCGGTGCCCGGACGCGACAGAACCTTGATCGCGAGCTGGTTCGCGAGCGTGCCACTCGCCGTGTAGAGCGCGGCCTCCTTCCCGAGGAGCTCGGCCGCGAGCTCTTCGAGCCGGTTGACGGTCGGATCCTCGCGGTAGACGTCGTCGCCGACGGGCGCACGCGCCATCGCGATGCGCATCTCGGGGCTCGGGGTCGTGACGGTGTCGGAGCGCAGATCGACCCGACCGTCCGTTGAGGGCATCGGCAGACTCCCTTACGTGCGATGCCGGATGGGGCGCATGAGACCTTCCTGGATGACCGTGACCGCCAGCTGACCCTCGCTGGTGAAGATCGAGCCTTCGGCGATGCCCCGGGCACCGCTCGCCGATTGACTCCGCTGGTGGTAGAGCAGCCACCCGTCCGCGCGGAACGGCCGGTGGAACCACATCGCGTGGTCGAGGCTGGCGATCTGGAACTCGTCCTCACGATACGAGTTGCCGTGCGGCAGCATCGCGGTGTCGAGGATCGTGAGGTCCGACGCGTAGACGACGACGCAGACGTGCAGGAGGGGGTCGTGGGGCAGGAGGCCGTTGGCCTTGATCCACACGTCCTGGCGGGGCGACCGGGGGCCGGGATCCATCCAGCTCGGCAGCTCGGTCGGGCGCTGGTCGATCGGGCGCTCGCGCTCGAGCCAGTCCGCCATCTCAGGCGAGAACCGATCGCGGAACTGCGCCATCTGCTCCTGGAACGTGGGCAGGTCCTCGGCCCGGGCGACGTCGGGCATCGGGTCCTGGTGCGTGGGGCCCTGCTCGTCGACGTGGAACGACGCGGCCAGGTTGAAGATCGCACGACCGTGCTGGATGCCGACGACCCGACGCGTCGTGAAGCTCTTGCCGTCACGGATGCGGTCGACCTCGTAGACGATCGGGACGGTCGGGTCACCCGGGCGCAGGAAGTACGCGTGCAGCGAGTGCACCGGCCGGTCGGGCTCCACGGTGCGGCCCGCGGCCACCAGCGCTTGGCCCGCGACCTGGCCACCGAACACCCGCTGGCGATCCTCCTTGGGCGAGACGCCGCGAAAGAGGTTCACTTCCAGGGGTTCGAGGTCGAGCAGCGCGATCAGGTCGTCGAGCGCAGTTCCCATCCCGCCGAGAACCTACCGCTATCCGAAGAAGACGCTGGCGACGTCGTACAGGGCGGGGTCGACCAATTTGAGCTCACTGATCGCGTCCTCGATCGGCACCCGCACGATCTGGCCGCACTGGAGCGCGACCATCGAGCCGAACGCGCCATCGTGGGCCGCATCGATCGCCGCGATCCCGAAGCGGGTCGCCAACACCCGATCGAAGGCGGTGGGGGTGCCGCCGCGCAGGACGTGCCCGAGAATCGTCACCCTCGTGTCGTAGCCCGTCCGGCTCATGAGCTCCTCGGTGACCCGGTTGGCGACGCCGCCGAGGCGCACGTGACCGAACTCGTCGGTCTCCCCCGACTGCAACGTCATCGTCCCCTCCACCGGGATCGCGCCCTCGGCGACCACGATGATCGAGAAGTTCTCGCCTCGTCGATGACGGTGCTGGATCCGTTCGCACACCTCGGCGATGTCGAAGGGAAGCTCGGGGATGAGGATGACGTCCGCGCCACCCGCCAGGCCGGCGTAGAGTGCGATCCAGCCGGCGTGCCGCCCCATCACCTCGACCACCATGACCCGGTCGTGGGATTCGGCGGTCGTGTGCAGGCGGTCGATCGCGTCCGTCGCGATCTGCACCGCGGTGTTGAACCCGAAGGTCACCTCGGTGGCCGACAGGTCGTTGTCAATGGTCTTGGGCACGCCGACGACGTTCGCACCCTCGCGACCGAGCTTCTCGGCGACTCCGAGCGTGTCCTCACCCCCGATCACGATGAGCGAGTCCACGTGCTCGCGGCGAAGGGTGTCCATGACCCGCGCCACACCGTCGGACGTCTTGAACGGGTTCGTGCGACTCGACCCGAGGATCGTGCCTCCTCGCGGCAGGATCCCGCGGGTGCTCTCGGTGGTGAGCTCCACAGTCTCGCACTCGATGACGCCCCGCCAGCCGTAGCGGAAGCCGAGGACGTTGTGGCCGTAGACATCTTCGCCCTTGCGCACGATGGCGCGGATCGCCGCGTTGAGCCCGGGGCAGTCGCCCCCACCGGTGAGCACTCCGATTCGCATGCCTTTGCCTCCAACCTGGTCCGACCGCCATCCTGCCGCAGCGCGCGTGCCCCCGGATAGCCTTCGGACGTGAACGCTCGAACCAAGGTCGAGGAGGCCGCGCGCTGGCGGCTCGAGATCGGTGAGCCCCTGCTCGCGGGCGGCTTCACCTGGATCGCGTTCCCGCGGCCTCAGGTCTCGCTGCTGGTGCTGGCGCGGCGCCCGCACTTCGTCGGGCTGACCGATCGTCGCATCATGATCTGGGCCCGACCCCACGAGGTCCGGCCCGCCGAAGACCGGGACCTCGTGCTCGACGCGCCGCTCGACACCGTCACCGTCAAGAGCGTCCGCACCTTCGCGCCGATGCTCCAGCTTCGGCTCGCGACCGAATCCGGCCGAGAGCTCGTCTGTGAGTTCCGGCCCCGGGATCGGACTCTGGGCCACCGCATCGCGACCGCGCTCGGCGGAGAGACTCCGGCACCCCCCGACTCCGAGGTCCCGGCCGCCACCACCCCCTGATGGCCGTCGTCCTCAGCATCGACGCCGGCACCTCCGGCATCCGCACCCTTGCGATCGACGAGCACGGCCGGGTGCTGCGCAGCTCCTCTCGCGAGTTCCCCCAGCACTTCCCGCGCCCCGGCTGGGTCGAGCACGACGCCGACGAGATCTGGGACGCCACGCTGGCCACGCTGGCCGAGGTCGCGCGAGCGACCGAGGCCGCGGGTGAGTCCGTCGCGAGCATCGGCATCACCAACCAGCGCGAGACGGTCGTGGTGTGGAGTCGGCGGACCGGCCGGCCGTTGCACCGCGCGATCGTCTGGCAGGACCGGCGCACGGCGGCGGACTGCGACGCGCGGCGCGCGGCGGGCCTCGAGCCGCTCATCCGCCGCCGCACCGGACTCGTGCTCGATCCGTACTTCTCGGCGACGAAGCTCGCGTGGCTGCTCACCGAGGGCGGAGTCGACGCGTCACCCGATCTCGCGTTCGGCACCGTGGACTCGTGGCTGCTGCACCAGCTCACCGGCGGGCGCGAGCACGCGACCGACCCGTCGAACGCGAGTCGCACGATGCTCTACGACATCGGCGCCCTGGCCTGGTCATCCGAGCTCTGCGCCGAGTTCGGCGTACCGGAGAGCTGCCTGCCCGAGGTCCGGCCGAGCAGCGGGCAGTTCGGCGTCACCGACCCGGAGGCTGCGGCCGGGCTGTCGGTTCCGGTCAGCGGGATCGCAGGCGATCAGCAAGCGGCGCTGTTCGGCCAGGCGTGCTTCGAGCCGGGCATGGCCAAGAACACCTACGGCACCGGCTCCTTCGTGCTCGTGAACCTCGGCCCATCGCTCCCCGAGCCGACCGAGGGACTGCTGACCACCATCGCGTGGCAGGTCGGGACGAGCCCGCCCATGTACGCCATGGAAGGCGCGATCTTCGTGACCGGCGCCGCGATCCAGTGGCTGCGCGACGGGCTCGGCATCATCGCGGACGCGGCGGAGATCGGGCCCTTGGCCGAGAGCGTGCCCGACTGCGGCGGCGTGAGCTTCGTGCCCGCGTTCACCGGCATGGGCTCGCCCTACTGGGATCCGTACGCGCGCGGCACGATCCTCGGCATCACGCGTGGCATCGGCCGCGCGCATCTCGCGCGCGCGGTCGTCGAATCGATGGCGTACCAGACCCGTGACGTCGTCGATGCCGTCGCCGCTGCTGCCGGGACCCGGCTCGCGGAGCTACGCGTCGACGGCGGCGCGAGCGTGATGAATCTGCTCTGCCAGTTCCAGGCCGACCTGCTCGGGGTCACCGTGCGCCGGCCAGCGGTCCAGGAGACCACCGCGCTCGGCGCCGCGTATCTCGCGGGTCTTGCCGTCGGAGTCTGGAAGACGCCGGCGGAAGCGGCCGATGCCTGGACCGAGGAGGCCAGCTTCACGCCCTCGATGGCCGAGGAACAGGTCGAGGCCGGGCTCGCGACCTGGCGCCGCGCGGTCGAGC
>JADGON010000364.1 GCA_017882945.1 Acidimicrobiia bacterium
CAATACCTCCCCAAAGGCACCGACCTGTCAATCCACACCCAAGCTGACCTCGACGAGATCGCAGACCTCCTCAACGGCCGACCCCGAAAAACCCTCGGATGGGATACTCCCGCCGAACGATTCAACCAACTCGTCGCGTCCACAGCTTGAATCCGCCGACCCCACGCCCCACCGAAAGGTGCAGTCCCGCTGGGCCAGGCCAGTGTGATCTCGCCGGCGGGTCCGGCGGGGCGGTGGGGGGTGGAGGTGGGATCAGGCGGCGACGGGGCGGCTGAGCGCGTCGGTGTCCTGGTGCTCGTCGTGGAGCCAGCCGCAGGTGGCGCAGATGCCGGGCTCGTCAGGATCGCCGGCGAACGCTCCGCACCGATCGGCTAACACGAACGGAGCCTCGAAGTCGCTGCGCAAACCGGACATGGGGTGCCTCCTTGGAGATCACACGAGTGTAGTTACACGGGCGTCGTTCACCGTGGCTCCCATCGTGCCATCGAGGTGGGACAGCTTCCTCGGCCCCGCAGATCCGGGCCCGAAGGGCCTCAGGTCTCGTAGATCTCCGGCGCGGGCCGGAAGATGTCCATGAACCGCTCGGTCTGGGCGAGCGGCGTGAAGCCGAGCTGCGCGTAGAGCCCGTGCGCGTCGTCGGTGCCGAGCAGGATCCTCCGCTGGCCCCGCAGGTCCGGGTGCTCGAGCACGGTCTGGCACAGCCACCGTGCGAGTCCCCGGCCGCGATGGGACGGGAGGATGAACACATCGGCGAGAAACGAGAAGGTCGAGCGGTCGGTGATCAGCCGCGCGAAGCCGACCTGGTCGTTGCCGTCGAAGAGGCTGAAGCACAGCGCATGGTCGATCGAACGGTCGACCACTTCGCGCGGAACACCGCGCGACCAGTACGAGTCGTCACGCAGGAACCGGTGCACGAGATCCCGATCGATCCGCGCGTTGTCGTCCGAGATCTCGAAACCATCGCGCGTCCACTCCACGGGACGGAGACTACGCGGGTACGAAAGGCTCAGTCGTCGTGATTCGTGTAGTCGATCGGCGGCGCACCCTTGACCCCGACTGCGAAGCAGAAGCAGTGAATCGGCGCGGTGTCGCTGATCGGCTTGAGGCTGTGCACGGTGTCCGGCGGGATGTACACGAGATCACCCTGGGAGATCTCGGCCGACTCGTCGGCGATCGTCATCACTCCGCGTCCCGAGGTCACGTAATAGAACTCGTGCGTGGGATGCGTGTGCGGATACACGTACGACCCGCCCGGCACCTCGAACTCGTTGGCCAGCTCCAGGTAGCCGCCGTCGGTGATGTCCTTCATCTCCCGCGGGTTGATGAGCCACCAGACCGGGACGGTTCCGTTGTGCTCGACGACGGGTGCGACGTCTTCGATCTTGCGTACGTCCATAGGTCAGCTCGACGGTACGTCGGCGAGCTCGAACTCGCGAACGACCGATCCCTCCGGGAGCAGCGTAAGCGGGGGATTGCAGTTCGCCAAGCGGTGCGCGTGCCCGTAGCCGACGCGCAGCGGGACGGGTCTGCCATTCTCCGCCCACGTCGCGATGTGTCCGGCCTCGTAACGACCCTGGAGCTGCGTCGCGGCGGCCATGACCAGCCCGGCCCACCAGCCGTCCGGCGGATCGTCGTCGCCGTAGAAGTCCGCGAGTCCTTCGCGACTCAGCGCAACCTCGGCTTCCCCGCAGAGCTCACCGTCGCGCTCGACCTTCAGCAGCACGACCCACACGTCGGACTTGACCTGCTTCCGCTCCGCGAAGCGGATCAGGTAGTGGCTCATGCGCCTTCGATCTCGAGAGAGGTGCGTGGGAGAGTGGCGCGAAATGACACGGATGTAACCGTACCACCGCATTTCCGGGGCCCGGGCTGCCCCGCTTCACCCGCGTCCCCCCGTGGTCGAAGAGACTCCTTGCATGGTCGATCCGGTTGACCCCGACACGCCCGTTGCTCCAGATGCCCCGATCGAGATCCGGTTCCTGAGCCCCGACGAGGCGCCGCGGCTCACCGAGGCGATCGAGCGTTCGTACGGGCGGTCCTACGACGCCGCGTGGGCGTACGACCCCGACGAGATCCGTCGCCGCCTCGAGTGCGGCTCCATGCGCTCGATCGTGGGCGTCGACCCGGACGGTGACGTCGTCGGGCACCTCGCGCTCGACCGCCCGGTGCCCACCGCGCGCGCGGGTCACGCCGGCCAGGCCGTCGTCGATCCCCGCTACCGCGGCCATCACCTCTTCACCACGCTCAAGCGCGATCTCGCCGCGTGGTGCACCTCAGTGGGCATTCTCGGGATGTACAGCGAAGCCACCGCCGCGCATCCCTACAGCCAAGCCGCGAACCTGGCCCTGGGCGCAGCCGAGACCGGCTTTCTCCTCGGCTACATCCCTTCGAAGGTGTCGTACACCGCGATCAAGGAGGACGCCCAAGGGCGGAGGCAGTCGGTTGCGCTCTTCTGGCTCGCCACCAACCCGGCCCCGCAACGCGTCGTGCATCCACCGAGCTGGCACCGCGACATCGTCGGCGCGATCTACCACCACAACGACCTCGATCGACAGATCGTCGAGCTCGCGGCGACGCCGGCGCTCGAAGGTACGACCCGGTTCACGCTGACCGAGCACCCCGATCACAACGAGACGACGATCGCGCTCGAATCGATCGGTGCGGACGTCATCGCGGTGCTCGGCTCCGCGCTCGTCGAGCAGGCCGACCGGGGCCGTGACGTGGTGCACGTGGAGCTCGCGCTCGACGATCCCGCCACCGCGGCATTACCGCCCGCGATCCACGACGAGCTCGGTGTCTTCTTCGGCGGCATCGTGCCGGAGCTCCGGGGCGGCGACATCCTTCGCCTGCAGTGGCTGAACGGGGTCGAGGCGGACCCGTCCGACGTCGCCGTCGCATCCGACTTCGGGGCCGAGCTCCTGGCGTACGTGTTCGAGCGCAAA
This sequence comes from Acidimicrobiia bacterium, assembly GCA_017882945.1. Taxonomy (GTDB): domain Bacteria; phylum Actinomycetota; class Acidimicrobiia; order IMCC26256; family JAENVU01; genus Chersky-806. The sequence goes on from JADGON010000364.1 coordinate 2,943, forward strand.
CGCACGGTCCCGTCAAGCGGCTGAGGCGGGCCCCGAGATCTCGAGCGCGACGGGGAGCGCGCTGCGGCCCCAACCGACGAGGTCATCGTCGGCGCTCGCGTACTTGTCCCGGAGCGACGGCCGGACGCGACTGTCCTCCTCGGTGCCCGGATCGACGACGCGCGCACTCGCGTCCCACACGTGATCTCCGATCTGGAGCCGTACCGCCGGGTTCGCGAGCAGGTTGCGCACCCAGTCGGAGCCTTCACGCCCGCCCGCCATCATGTAGACGACGTCGCGATCGACCGCGAACCAGATCTCGATCGTGTGCGGTTGGCCGGTCACCCGGCCGGTCGTGGTGAGGTAGCCGAACTCCTCGGTCGCGTGCGCGCTCGGGGTCGTCTCGTCGCTGGTCACGCGGGTGATCATCGCGCCCGCGCTTGTAGCCTCGCCGCGCATGGCACATGTCGGTCGACTCGCCGCCGTCCTGTTCGGACTGCTCGCGGCGGCCGGGCCGTCCGCGGCGCTGACGTCGGCGCAGTCGCTCGACCCGGTCTATGACCAGGGTCTGGCCCGGACGCCGGATGGCTGGGTGGTCTCCGGGCGCGACGTGCTCGCGAGCATCGACGACCGGCTGGTGACGACGCGACGGGTCGACGCCGCGATCCCCTCCGCGTGGACGAAGCGGGGGTTCGACCACATCGGCGACGTCGACGTCGCCGGGACGACGCTCTACGTCCCGTTCGAGCAGCCGGACTACAGCAAGGGCCAGCAAGCGATGGCCCGCTATGACGCCAACACGCTGAGGTTCCGCGACGCGACGATCGTCGCCCAGCACGAGAACTCGTTCGTCGCGGTCGACGGTGCTTCGGGGATCGCGTATTCGATGGACCGGTCCGGCGGCGATGCGCTGTTGCGCTACGACATCCGAGCGGGTTGGCGACGCCTCGCGTCATTGCGCCTGGACCGAACGCTGGACCGGGTCCAAGGGGCGGCGGTCGCCCGCGACGCAATCTGGCTCGTGGCCGACGACGCGCATCACGGTTTGTACCGGGTCGACATCAACACCGGAGCGGTGAGCGACCTGGGATCCGCACCGCCGGCCGCGGGAGAGGCGGAGGGCATCGACGCCGCGTCGATCCCGTCGGGGAACCTCCATGCGACGGTCGTGAACGCGGATCACGCCAGAGTCTCGCTTGATCACCTCCGCACCAACGGGGAGCCGAGCAGTGCAGCGACATCTGCGAGCACCGACACCAGCTGGCCGCCCGCGCTCGTCTACTTCGCGATCGCATTGGCAGCAGTCGCGCTCGGTGCGGTGGGGACCGTCTTCTACCGTGCCCGTACCACCCTTCGACCGAAGCGCTGAGGCGCTCGGAGCCAGGAGTCCCGCTACGCTCCGGCGATGCGAGGGGCGGCGGATCTCATCACCTGGGGCTGGGATCAGCTGTCTCGCCACGGGACGATCGGTCCACGCAGTCGTCGGGCGCGTCGCTTCGGTGAGTTCGGAGACGGCAGCGCGATCTGCTTCCCACTCACCGCCCTCTACGGCGAGGCGTACATCCGGCTCGGCGAGAAGGTCATCATCGGCCCGTACGGAACGTTGTCGGCCGGCGTCATGCCCGGTCACGTCCCCGACCACGATCCGGTCCTGACGATCGGCGATCGCACGCTCATCGGGAAGGGGAGTGGCATCGTGGGGCACTCGTCGATCCAGGTCGGCAGCG
>JADGON010000365.1 GCA_017882945.1 Acidimicrobiia bacterium
GGCGGCGACCTGGTTGGCGCCGGCTTCGCGGTCGAGGTCCCGAAGGCGGGGCGCGCGCCCCGCCCGAGCCTCCGGCTCACTGCGCTCGACACCAAGCCCGCGGCGAGCGCAGCAGAGCTCGCGCGTGTGCGGTGGTCCGTGCTGTTCGACGACGTCGAGCTCAGCGCCGCGGACATCGCGGATCTGGCCACCCGGGCGGCTCCGCTCGTCAGGAGCCACGGGCGATGGGTCCGCCTGGACGAAGCTGATCTGGCCGCAGCTGCCGAGGCGCTGCGGGGCCGCTCGGAGGAGATGTCCGGTGGCGAGATGCTGCGGTGGGCCGTCGGGCTCCACAGCTCGCCGTTCGAGGGCGGGGTGTCGATCGCGAACGGCTGGGCGGCGGAACTCCTGGGCGCGGCCCGCAGCATGTCTGGTGAGCCTGCCGACGAGCCCGACGGCTTCGCCGCCCAGCTGCGGAGCTACCAACGTGACGCGCTCGCCTGGCTGCAGTTCTGCGATTCGGCCGGGCTCGGCGGTTGCCTCGCGCTCGACATGGGCCTCGGCAAGACGCCGACCGTGCTCGCCCACGTGCTCGCCACGGCCGGCGACGGGCCGACCCTGGTGATCGCACCGTCCGCCGTCGTCGGCAACTGGCGATCGGAGGCGATGAAGTTCACGCCGGGCCTTCGCGTGAGCGTGCACCACGGCGCGACCCGCGCCACGCCCGACGAGATCGCCGACGAGGTCGCCGGTGTCGACCTGGTCGTCACCACGTACGGCACCGCGGTGCGCGACCTCGACGCGCTCGCCGCGGTGCAGTGGCAGCGCGTCGTGTTGGACGAAGCCCAGGCGATCAAGAACCCGGCGAGCGAAGTTGCGAGGGGCCTGCGCCGGCTGCCGTCGCGGTACCGGTTGGCGATGACCGGCACCCCGATCGAGAACGGGCTCGGCGACCTCTGGGCGATCCTCGACTTCGTCAACCCTGGCCTGATCGGTGACCGGGCGGACTTCGTCTCGAACCTCTCGCGTGCGGGCAGCGGCGAGGCAGCCCTTCGTGCGCTCAACGGCATCCTCGTCTTCCGCCGGACCAAGGCCGAGCCCGAGATCGCCGATGAGCTGCCGGAGCGCATCGACGAGACCGATCACTGCACCATGACCGCCGAGCAGATCGGCCTCTACCAGGCGGTGCTCGACAAGCTCGTCGTCGAGTCCGGCTCGGACGCCGCCGGCGAGAAGGGCCGTGTGCTTGCCGCCATCACCCAGCTGAAGCAGATCTGCAACCACCCGGCGGCCTTCACGGGCGACACCCGGCGGCTCGAGGGTCGCTCGGGCAAGCTCGCGCGACTCGACGACATCGTCGAAACGGTCTTCGCCGTCGGCGAGCGCATCATCGTGTTCACGCAGTACGCCACCTGGGCGACGCGATTGGCCGAGCACCTCAGCGAGCGCACCGGAACCCAGGTCGCCGCCTACCACGGTGGCCTCCCTCGAACGACCAGGGACCGCATCATCGACGAGTTCCAGGCGAGCGACGGTCCGGCGGCGCTCGTGCTGTCGCTGAAGGCGGGTGGTGCCGGTCTCAACCTCACCGCGGCGAACCACGTCGTGCTCTTCGACCGGTGGTGGAACCCTGCCGTCGAGGACCAGGCCCGGGACCGCGCGTGGCGGCTCGGCCAGGAGCGCACGGTGATCTTCCATCGTCTCGAGTGCCCCGGCACGATCGATGACCGCGTGGACGAGATCGTGGCGGGCAAGCGGCACGTCGCCGACCTGGTGTTGCCGAGATCCAGTTCGCTCGAGGATCTCGACGCCGAGCAGCTTCGACGAGCGCTCGGGTTGCGTGAGGACGAGGTGCTCACCGACGACGCACCGCTCGAGACCGCCGGCGACGAGATCGCGGAGGTGACGGCGTGAGCGCGAGCCGGTCCCAACGCGGACGCCAGAAGGCCAAGGCGCCTGCCGCCAACAACGGCCGCAGCAAGGCCGGCAAGCGGAAGCCGTCGCGCCAGCCCACCATCGATCCCCACCGGCCGTTCTGGGCCAACGATGCCGCGGAGGCCGAGGTGCGTGCCATCGTCGGTGTCGTGTCCCCGGCGAAGGATCCGACGGCACTCGTGCGATCGTTGGGCTCGCCACCCCTCGGTAGGTTCGCGGACGACGCGCAGCACTACTACGCCGTGGTCTACGAGAAGGCCCAGCGTTTCGCGATTGCGATGGCCACCGCGAACGGCGTACTCGTGGTGGACGCAGAGGACCCCGCATCGCCCACTTGAGGTCGAGGGGGTCCCTGGCTTTGGGCGCCCGCAGCTCGCGAACGGGACATGGCCGGCTTGGTCATCGGCGGCAGGAGGACGCGGTCTGTGCCGTTCTGGAGCGCGTCTCTACTTGCACTCATCGCTGAGCGCGTCGGCCAGGCGTTGAACACCCTTTTCGATCCCTTCGGCGATGAGATGAAGGTCCGGCATCAGGTCCCGGTCGGAGGTCAGGCCGAAGAACAGGTGGTCGGTGTAGGAGAGCACGGCGATCGTGAGGCCTTCGTTGTCGATCACTTCGACGTACGGGTAGGCCCGCTGCACCTCGGCGCCTCGCACGAAGAGCGGCTCTCGGGGTCCTCGGATGTTGGTGATCACCAGGTTCATGGGGATCGAGTGGGTGAGCAGGCGAGCCATCGGCGCCGCCAGCAACGTGAACTCGCCGGCCGCGTTCACCATGGTCTCGACGCCATCGGCCAGGGCGGAGGCCTTGAGCTCAGTGGTCTGCCGGTGGATGTCCCGCAGGCGCGCTGCGGGGTCGTCTTCGCCGATCGGGAGGCCGGCCACGATGAGCGACACCTTGTTGCCCAAGGTCCCGCCGTGCCCGTCGTCGTGGCGCTGCGAGACGGGCACCATCGCTTTGAGCGTGCGCCCCTCCACGTCTTCCCCGTGAAGCCGGAGGTAGTCGCGCAGCGCCTCGGCGCACAGCGCGAGGACGATGTCGTTCACCGTCGCGTCGGTCCGCCGACGGATCGCCCGGACCTCGTCGAAGGACACGTCCGCACTGACCCAGCGTCGATGGGTGGTGACCGGGGCGTTCCACGGCGCAGGTCGTGCCGATATGGCGAGCTCCTTGAGCGCCAGGAGCACGCTGCCCACGGACCGCGCCACCTGCTCTGGTGCCCGCAGCGCGCCTGCGGCGGCCATCACCAACTCGGCGGGGCGCGTCACCTGCTCGATGAGGCTGTCGACGAGCAATCGGTTGGGCGAGGGCGCGGGGCGGGGATGGTATGCGGGGCCGGGTGACTCCTCGGGCGGTTCGCGTTCGAGATCGGCGAGAGTGAGCATGAGATCCACGGTGGCGATCCCGTCGCCCAGCGCGTGGTGGCTCTTGATGATCAGGCCCAGGCGGTCGCCTTCGAGGCCGTCGACGAACCACATCTCCCACAGCGGCCGGGAGCGATCGAGAGGGAGGGACTGCACACGGCTGAAGAGCTCGCGGAGCTGCTCGTCATCACCCGGTCGTGGGAGCGCAGTCAGCCGAACGTGGTAGTCGATGTCGAAGCGTTCGTCGTCGACCCAGATCGGCCGTCCCTGGCCGAAGGGCACGAACATGACCTTCTGGCGCAGTCTCGGGACCTTGTGCAGTCGACCCGAGATCGACGTACGGAGCTCCTCGAGACGTACCCGCCCCTGCTCGTCCCGGAGCGGGCCGGCCTCCA
>JADGON010000366.1 GCA_017882945.1 Acidimicrobiia bacterium
CGCAGCGACGCATCTCCGATCCCGGACCGACCTACAGCGGCAGGCGCTCGCCACGGTCACCGGGACGACAGGGTCGTATCGGGAAACCGTGCGGCCTCCCGCATTCGGAAAGGGGATACATATGCGCCGATCAGACCTCCCGCCGGTATTCCGGCGGGCGGCGGGGCTTGCTCTCGCCGCAGCTCTCGCTCTCCCGCTCGTCGCGTGCTCGCCGTCCACGAGCAGCACCCCCGCCGCGTCCACGCCGGCGATCACGGACGTCATCCTGGCGTCCACCACGTCCACGCAGGACTCGGGGCTGTTCGACGTCCTCATCCCGGCCTTCGAGGCGGCGAACCCGACCTTCAAGATCAAGGTCGTCGCAGTGGGCAGCGGCGAAGCGATCACGCTCGGCAAGAACAAGGACGCGGACGTCCTGCTCGTGCATAGCCCGGCCGCGGAGACCTCGCTCGTGGCGAACGGCTTCGGAACCGATCGCAAGCCGGTCATGTACAACGATTTCCTCATCGTCGGCCCGGCCTCCGACCCAGCGAAGATCAAGGGCGACGTGAGCGCAGTCGACGCATTCACGAAGATCGCGGCCTCGAAGTCCTTCTTCGTGTCGCGTGGCGACAACTCCGGCACCTTCACCAAGGAGGTGTCGCTGTGGACGTCGGCCACGGTGGACCCGAAGGGCAAGCCGTGGTACCTCTCGACCGGCCAGGGCATGGGAGAGACGCTCAAGATCGCCGATGAGAAGCTCGGGTACACGCTGGTGGACCGGGCGACCTGGCTGACGAACAAGGACAAGGACCCGGACCTGACGCTTCTTCTCGAGGGCGACAAGAAGCTGTTCAACCCGTATCACGTGATCCTCATCCCGGGTGCGAAGAACGAGGCCGGGGGGAAGGCATTCGAGGACTGGATCGTCGGAGCCGACGGCCAGAAGGTCATCGGGGAGTTCGGTGTGGCCAAGTACGGTCAGCAGATCTTCGTCCCGAACGCCGGGGCGTCCAGCTAGTCCGACTCACGGGCATGGCCGGCCGGCGGCTGCGAGCGCCGGTCGGCTGCCGCGCGAAGGGACGGTCGTTCGACAGTGTCTGTCTACATCACCGCGATCCGGGATGCGTTCGTGCTGCTGTTCAGTGGCGCTTCCGACGTGTGGTCGGTCATCGGCCTGTCTCTGGCGGTCTCGGGCAGTGCCGTTCTGATCGCGACACTGGTGGGCGTTCCGATCGGCTACATGCTCGGCATGAGCCGCTTCGGCGGCAGGTGGGCGCTCATCCTGCTGGTCAACACGTCGATGGGCTTCCCGCCCGTCGTGATCGGCTTGTTCGTCTACATGGCCTTGTCCCGGAGCGGCCCTCTCGGATTCCTCGAGTTGCTCTTCACGCCACAATCGATGCTGATCGCTCAGGTGATCCTGGCGGCTCCATTGGTGGCAGGGGTGACCACCGCGGTCATCGCAAGCGTGCCGCACGACCTGGTTCTCCAACTTCGCGCGCTCGGCGCGTCGCGTATCCAGGTGACGCTCTCGGTGCTCAAGGAGTCCCGCCGCGGGGTGATGGCCGCGATCATCGCGGGCTTCGGCGGGATCATCTCAGAGGTCGGTGCCGTCTCGATCGTCGGCGGCAACATCGAGGGATCCACCCGCGTGATGACCACCGCGATCATGTTCTACGTTCGCCGGGGCGACTTCGGTCTGGCCATGGCGTGGGCGATGGTGCTCATCGGCATCGCGCTCGTGGTGAACGTGACGCTCACGACGCTGCAGCACGCCGGAGTGAACTATGAGCGCTGAGACGAGAGCTACCGACCGCAGCCCGGCTCCGCTCGTCGTCGGCGAGGGATTGAAGATCGCCTACCGTGGCCGAACAGCCGTCGACGTCCCGAGGATCGAGTTCCCGGCGGGCGCGACCTACGCTCTTCTCGGTGCCTCCGGGGCCGGCAAGTCCACGCTGTTGCGGCTCATCGGGATGCTCGAGCGTCCTCAGGCCGGTCGTGTGCTGTTCGACGGCTCGGAGATGCACGCGTCGGATCTCCGGGGGCGCCGGCGGATCGCCGCGGTGTTCCAGAAGCCGTACCTGCTGCACGGCACCGTTGGAGACAACGTCGCCTACGGGTTGCGGCTGCGTGGGGTGCCGGGCCCCGAGCGGGCAAGCCGGGTCACCGCTGCGCTCAAGACGGTAGGACTCGACGGGTGGGAGGGGCGCAGCGCAGTCACGCTGTCGGGCGGCGAGGCGCAGCGCGTGGCGCTGGCCCGCGCGCTGGTGCTCGAGCCCGCACTCCTCCTGCTTGACGAGCCGCTGTCCTACCTCGACCCGCTTCTCAAGCGGGGGTTGACCGCCGAGTTCGCGGAGATCCTCGTCTCGCGGCATGTGACCGTCGTGTATGTGACACACGACCAGGACGAGGCAGCGGTCGTCGCGGACCGAATCGGCGTGATGCGCGACGGTCGCATCGTCACCGAGGGCACCCCCGACGAAGTACTCGGACTGCCATCGGACGAGTGGGTGGCGTCGTTCGTCGGCATGGAGCCGGCACTGCGCGGTTGCGTCACAACGAACGCGGACGGGTTGGCGACGATCGACGTGACCGGAGTGAGCCTATACGCGACCAGCGGCCTGCAGGCGGGCACGAGCGTGCTGCTCGCGGTGCGCCCCGAGGACGTCACCATCTATGAAGCGGGTGCTCAGCTTCCTCTCGGGAGCGCTCGCAACCGCCTCGAGGCGGTCGTGGTGGAGTTGCGTCCCGGGGGAGGGACCGTTCACGTGGTGCTGGACCATCGCGGCACGCGCATCGCTGCATCCGTGTCGCGGGCGTCGGCAGCGGAACTCGGGTTGAAGCCGGGCACGCGGGTGGTGGCGGTGTTCAAAGCGACCGCGGTACGGGTGCGCCCGTGCGCGGGGGCGTAGGACCGGCTCTGGCGTACGATGTGTTCTCCGACTCCGGCCGGACACCGGTGGAGAATGCAGGATGATCGAAGGGTGAGGATGACTCCGAGCGGCGACATGCGCATCCCGGTGACCGCGGCCATCATGGCCGGCGGTCGCTCCATGCGCATGGGTGTGGACAAGACGCTGCTGCCGGTCGACGGCGAGACGCTGCTGGCGCGCGTCGTCGACGCGGTGTCCGCGGTGTGCGCGCACACCGTCGTCGTCACGAACCGCGCCGAGCAGATCGCCGAGGCGGGGCTGCCTTCCGACACAGCGGTGCTCATCGACGAGGTCTCGTACCAGGGCCCGCTCGGCGGCTTGGTCACCGCGCTCAAGGACGCACCCGACGACTGGGTGCTGGCGATCGCCGCGGACGTTCCCTGGCTCGAGCCCGACGTCATCCGCGCGCTGTGGGACGCGCGCGACGGAGCGCAGGTCGTGGTCGCCGTCACGGAGAAGGGTGTCGAGCCGCTTCTCGCGCTCTACCACCGCGACTGTCTGCCGGCGGCCCGTCGGGTGCTCGCATCCGGTCGGCGGCGGTTGGTCGCGATGTTTCCCGAGCTCACCGTCGTGGAGCTGCCGCTCGAGACGCTGCGGGCCGCCGATCCGGGGCTGCGCAGTCTGGTCAACGTGAACACCCCCGAGGACCTCGCAGAGGTCCGCGAAGCCGAGTACGAGCCGGCCCTGCCTGTGGCCGCTCCGGTCACCGTCCGCGCGGGCGATCGTCACGCCGGCCGCATGCCGTCGGAGCGTCCGGTCACCGTCTTCATGAACGACGTCGAGGTCGCCACGATGCAGGCGACCCCCGACGAGCTCGAGGAGCTCGCGGCCGGGTTCCTCGTCTCCGAGGGACTGCTCGAGGACCGCGACGCGCTGCGCTCGATCGCGGCCGATCACAAGCGCGGGCTCGTGTACGTCGAGACCGAAGAAGCGGTCCCCGACGAGCTGACCTTTCGTCGCCGTTACCTCACCTCCGGGTGCGGCAAGGGCGTCACGTTCTCCTCGGTCGGCCACGCCCGCTCGCTCACACCGGTCGAGCCCGGCTTCACCGTCTCCGCCTCGAACCTGCATGACTGGATGCGGCAGATGAGCGAGCAGGCCGGCAAGTACCGCGACACAGGCGGCATGCAGGCGTGCGCGCTGGCGGGCGGCGGCAAGGTGCGCATCGTGCGGGAGGACGTGGGACGCCACAACGCGGTGGACAAGGTACTCGGCCGAGCGTGGCTCGACCGCCTTCCCACCGACGACGCGGTCCTGCTCTCCACCGGGCGCGTCTCCTACGAGATGGCGGTCAAGGCCG
>JADGON010000070.1 GCA_017882945.1 Acidimicrobiia bacterium
CGACTGGGGTGGCTTGCTCGTGTGGCCGTTCGCGCGGCGCTACCCCGAGCTGACGGCGGGCGTCATCGGCGTCAACACACCCGACCTTCCGCGCACGCCGATCCCGATCGTCGAGATGCTGCGCCAGATCTTCCCCGACGACCCGCCGTACATCGTGCAGTTCCAGGAGCCCGGGGTGGCCGAGTGGGTGCTCTCATGGGGCCGCGGCGCGATCGACTTCCTCGAGATGATGCTGCGCGGTCCCGTCACCGTGAACACGGACGCGTTCTCCGACGAGGTGCTCGCGGTGTACGCGGAGGCGCTCAGCCCGCGCGGCGCGTTCACGCCGCCGCTCGAGTACTACCGAAACCTCGATCGGTCGTGGCACCTCACGGCAGACCTGGCCGGTCGCACCATCGACGTGCCGTGTCTGATGATCTCCGCCGACAAGGACCCGGTGCTCACCCCGGCGATGGCGGATGGCATGGAGGATCGCGTGCCGGATCTCGAGAAGGTCGTGATCGCCGACTGCGGCCATTTCACCCAGCAGGAGCGCCCGGCCGAGACTGCAGCCGCAATGCTCGCCTACCTGCGCCGGCTGGAGCCCTGGGCCTGAGGTTGCGCCCGCCGGGCGGTCCTCGACCGGGGTGTGGAACCGGTTCTTGCGAGCCCCCTCGAATCTGTTCCAAAGTGGGCACCGGTATGCAATCCCCTCGGAGTGATGCGGCGGGTGCCGCATCGCGGATCGGCTCGCTCGGTGACCAGGGCGCCGACACGGTGCTTCCCGATCGCGGCTCGAAGTCGACGCCGGTGCTCGTCTTGCGGGCCCGCCTCCAGTGGCGGCTGCCGGGTCCGGCACTCGTCGCGCTCGCGCTCGCGCTCGCCGCGTCAGGCCGGCTCTGGGGAGTCCTGCTCGTCCCCCTCGCGGCGCCGTTCATCCCCGCGCTCTGGATCCGGCTCGTGGTGGGCGAGCACACGATCCGCCGGTACGACTGGCGCGCGCAATGGACCACGGTCTCGCTCGACACCGTCGACGCGTTCCGGCTCCGCCGGGTGCCGTGGCCCGCGCTCGCGTGGTTGCGCCGCGGCTACCGGATCGGACGCTTCTGGTCGGTGCCGCTCACGGTCCGGTTGCAGCAGGGCGAGACGGTCGAGCTCCAGGTCCGGTGCATCTGGTGGCGCGGGTGGAGGAACCTCGCCCGCTTCGCCGCGCTGCTTCCCGATGTCGAGCTCGACGGGCGCACACGTGGTCGGCTGGGCCGCTACGTCGGTTCGGTCCGAGCGGCCGCACCCGTCCACGCGTAGCTCTGCACGGGCGTGTCCCAGAGCACGGTCGCGAGCTGCCGTCCCGAGAGCCCGTGCTCGGCTGCTTCACCGAGGAAGCTCGCGACCGCTTCGGGATAGAGCGCGTCGGGGTGCGGAAAGTCTGATGCCCACATCACATGGTCGGCGCCGACCTGGGTCACGACCCACGCCGCGAGGGGATCGTCCGGGTCGGTGCTGATCACGCACTGCCGCGCGAAGTACTCCGACGGGGTCAGCGTGAGTCCGTGAGTCTCGGTCTCCGCCATCCACTCCGCATGACCGTCGAGCCGCGCGAGCCAGTACGGCAGCCACCCCGTTCCGGACTCGAGGAATGCGACGCGCAGGCGCGGGTGGCGCTCGAGCGCACCCAGGAACATGAGACTCGCCATCGCAGCCATCTGCTCCATCGGATGGCTCATCGCGTGACGCATGGCGAAGGTGTCCGAGCGGTCGCGGCCGATCGTCGGTCCGCGCACGCCGAGCCCTTCGTGCACCGAGAGCATGAGATCGTGCTCTTCGAGCGCGTCGTAGAGCGGGTCGTACTCCGGATCTCCGAGATCGCGGCCGTACAGCGGGTTCGGGCGCACCATCACGCCGGGGAGCCCGAGCGCCGCGGCGTGTCGAGCCTCGATCGCGGCGAGCTCGACATCGGCGGTCGGTACGAGCGCGATGCCCGTCAGCCGGCTCGGGTCCGTCGCTCGGTACTCGGCGATCCACTCGTTGTACGCGCGGCACGCGCGGGCCGATTCGCGCGCCGACAGCGACGGCAGGAACGGCACGAACAAGCCGATCGACGGGTAGAGCACCACCGCGTCGATCCCCTCGCGGTCCATGCAGCGCAGGTACTCACGCGCCGAGCAACCATCGGCGAGGAAGTCGGCGAGGACTGCCGGATCGCCGCACGGGACCATGGGGGTCGTGGAGGGAAGGTCGATGACGTCGACGCCCTGCGCGATGTCACCGAAGAGGCCCGCGGGCTCGATCACGTGCGCGTCGGCGTCGAGGATCCGCAACCCGTCGCGCATCCGGCTAGCTCCGGCGCGCGGCGAGCCCGCCGTCGAGGGGGATCGTCGTCCCGCTGATGTACGACGAATCGTCCGACGCGAGGAACATGATCGTCTCGACGACATCGGCTTCGGTCCCCAGCCGGCCCATCGGCGTGCGGTCGGCCACCATCCGCTTGATCGCGTCGGGGTCGGGTGCCCGCGAGACCATCTCGAGGAACAAGCCGGTCTCACACGCGCTGGGTGAGACCACGTTGACACGGATCCCGTCTGCCGCGTGCTCGATCGCCGCCTGCTTCGCCAAGTTCACCAGGGCACCCTTCGACGCGCAGTAGGCCGCGTAGCCGGGAGATCCGATGGCGCCGAGGACGGAGCCCAGCAGGATCACGGCGCCACCACCCGTGTTGGCCATCAGTCCCAGTCCGTGCTTCATGCACAAGAACGGTCCCTTGAGGTTGACGTCGAGGATGCGCCGCCACGCGGCGTCCGTGGTGTCGAGCACGGAGGCGCGGGTCTCGACGGCCGCGCTGCAGACGAGCACGTCGAGCCGCCCGTGCTGTTCGGCGATCGCCTCGAACATCGCGGCGATCTCACCTTCGTGCGTCACGTCGACGGCCGTCGGTTCCGCGTCGCCACCGGCGTCGGCGATCGCGATTGCGACCCGGCGCGCCTCGTCCTCGTCGATGTCGGCGACGACCACGGTGGCTCCCTCGGCCGCGAGCCGCCGCGCCGCGGCCGCGCCGAGTCCGGACCCGCCCCCGGTCACCACCGCGAGCTTGCCGACCTGGCGTCTCATCGCAGCGCCGCCAATCCACCGTCGGCCGGGATGACCGCGCCGGTCGTGTACGCCGAGAGGTCCGAAGCGAGGAAGAGGGCGATTCCGGCTACGTCCTCGGCCGTGCCGAGCCGGTGGAGCGGGATCGTCTGCTCGAGGTTCCGGAGGAACTCGGCGGGCATCGTCTGCGCGACCTTCCGAAAGCGGGGCGTGTCGATCGAGCCCGGGGCGATGACGTTCGCGCGCACCGCCGGTCCGTACTCGGTGGCGATCTGGCGCATCAGCGCGACGAGCCCGGCCTTGGCCGCGCCGTAGGCCGCGTACCCCTCGGAGCCGATGAGCCCGAGCACCGATGCGGTGCTGATGATGCTGGCGTTCCCGGTTTCGAGCAGGTGGGGGAGCGCGGCGCGACAGGCCCAGAACACGGCGTCGAGGTTCGTGGCGATCGTGAGATCCCACTGGTCCTCGGTCGTGTCGACGAGTCGGCCGGACATCTGCACGGCTGCGTTGTTGTAGAGGATGTCGAGCCGCCCGAAGTGACCGACCGTGGCCTGCACCATCGCGTCGCAGTCGGCTCGGCGCGAGATGTCGGCGTGCACGGCGATCCCGTTGCTGCCCGCCGCGTCCACTCGCGAGATGGTCTCTCCCGCACCGTCGTCGTCGAGGTCGGCGACGACGATGCGTGCACCTTGGTGAGCGAAGAGCACCGAAGCCGCGCGCCCCTGACCCGAGGCAGCTCCCGTGATCAGCGCGACCCGTCCGTCCAGCAGTCCCGCAGACACGTCGCGACAGTAGGTCGAGTCCGGCGAACCCGCGTGCGCGGCCGATTTAGGCTGCCTCCCCATGGCGATGCCCGAGAGCGTCTACCTGCCCGACGGCGACGGCTTCATCGCGACCGAGTTTGCGCGCGGGCCCTGGGATCCGAATGCCCAGCACGGAGGCGCGCCGTCGGCACTGCTCGCGCGGGCGATCGAGCGCCACGAGCCCGATCCCGAGATGCACGTGGCCCGGCTCACGATCGAGCTCCTGCGCCCGGTGCCGCTCGGTCGCGTCGATGTGCAGACCCGGACGGTGCGCCCGGGGAAGAAGGTGCAGCTGATCGAGGCCTCGTTGACCGCCGGTGGCAAGGAGGTGGCTCGCGCGGTCGGGCTGCGGATCCGGGAGAAGCCGCTCGAGCTCCCCGAGACGACGCGGATCACCGATCGCTTGCCCACCGGGCCTGAAGCGGAGCGGTTCGTCTTCGAGCGGGTCGGCCCGGTGAGCTTCGGCGCGGCGATGGAGCTCGTACCGATCGCCGGCGGCATCGACCAGATCGGGGCCGCCACCGTGTGGTTCCGGGCTCGGCTCCCGTTCGTCGCCGGTGAGGAGACCTCGCCGCTGATGCGCGTCGCCGCCGCGGCCGACTTCGGCAACGGCGTGAGCGCGGTCGTGGACTGGAACTCGGGCTGGCTCTTCATCAACCCGGACCTCACGATCTCTCTGAACCGCTATCCCACGGGTGAGTGGGTGGCGCTCGAAGCCATCACGTACCCGTCCGACCGGGGCGTGGGCTTCGCCGAGTCCGCGCTCTACGACGAGCAGGGCCGCATCGGCCGCTCCGTCCAGAGCCTCCTCTTCGACCGCCCGTAAAGGGGCTTGACCGATCTAACCCGGATATTTATTATCCGGATAATGAAACTCTCCGAAGGTGTCGAATGGGGGCTGCACTGCGGGGTCCTGCTCGGGTTCGTGGGCCCTGACGCGTCCTTGCCGACGGCCCGGCTCGCCGAGTACCACGGGGTTCCGGGCGCGTATCTCGCCAAGCACCTCCAGGCGATGAGTCGCGCCGGCATCCTCGAGTCGGTGCAGGGGCCCGGGGGCGGGTACCGGCTCGCGCGCCCCGCGGCGGACATCACGGTGCTCGAGGTCGTCGAGGCGATCGACGGGCGGGAGTCCGCCTTCCAGTGCGCCGAGATCCGCCGGCGCGGACCCTCGGCGCGACCCGCGCGCGAGTACCGCGTGCCGTGCTCGATCCACTCGCTGATGAACCGCGCGGACGAGGCGTGGCGTGAGGAGCTGCGGCGGGTGTCGCTCGCCGACCTGATGGGACAGGTGGTTGCGGGCGCGTCACCGAAGGGCTTGGAGCAGGGCGCCCGATGGATGCAGGAGGTGCTCAAGTGAAGGTGTTCGTCACGGGTGGAACCGGCGTCGTCGGGCGGCCGACCGTCGCTCGACTGATCGAGTCCGGCCACGAGTTGCGCGCGGTCGCGCGGCGCGAGGAAGCCGCCGCCGCCCTGAAGCAAGCCGGCGCCGAGCCGGTCTCCGTGGATCTCTTCGATGCCGACGCGGTCCGCCGGGCCGTCGCGGGTAGCGAGGCCATCGCGCATCTCGCGACCAACGTCCCGCCCTTCCCGAAGCTGCTGCGGGCCAAGGCATGGGAGACGCACAACCGGCTGCGCACCGAGGGGACCCGTCACCTGGTCGACGCGGCGCGAGCCGGTGGGGTCGGGCGCTTCGTCAAGGAGTCGATCACGTTCATCTACGCCGACGGCGGCGACGAATGGCTCGACGAGACCTCGCCGCTGATCGCCCAGCCGGGCCTCGTCCAACCCGCGATCGACGGGGAGGACATCGCACTCGAGCTGGCCGGCGAAGGAGGAGAAGTCGCCGCGTTGCGCTTCGGCCTCTTCTACGGCGGAGCCGGGAACCGGGGCACCGACGAGATGCTGCGGGTGGCGCGGTGGCGCGGTTCGATGATCGCGGGGAAGCCGAGCGCGTTCATGAGCTCGCTCCACGTGGACGATGCCGCGACCGCCATCGTTGCCGCACTCGAGGTGCCGACCGGGATCTACAACGTGTGCGATGACGAGCCACTCACGCGTCGTGACGCGTTGAACGCGTTCTCGACCGCGTTCGGCACCGGTCGACTGCGAACGAACCCGCGTTGGGCGATGCGGCTGCTCGCCGGGTCGGCGGCCGAGGCGCTGACCTCGTCGCAGCGCGTCAGCAACGGGAAGTTCCGGACGGCCACGAGCTGGGCGCCGGCCTATCCGAGCCTGCGTGAAGGCTGGCGCGCCGAGCACTCGAGCCGGGAGGCAACCCATGCGTGAGACGGCACTGCGGATCGGCTTGGCGGTGCTCGCCATCCCGTCGCTCGTGATCGGGATCTGGGCTGGCTTCTTCCCGCGGTCGTTCTACGACGACTTCCCGGGGCTGGGCCGCATGTGGGTCGCACCCGATGGCCCCTACAACGAGCACCTGGTGCGTGACGTCGGTGAGCTCAACCTCGCGCTCGTCGTGGTCACGGTCGCGGCGCTGATCTGGCTCACGCCGGTGCTGGTCCGCGCGGTGCTGGGCGCGTGGCTGGTGTACTCCGTGCCGCACCTCGTGTACCACCTGCGGCACATGTCGCCGTTCGGGACGGACGATCAGATCTCGATCGGCGCCAGCCTGGCGATCGTGCCCATCGTGGCGGTGGTGCTGTTCGTCATCGACGTCCGGGCCACTCGCCCGGCGCCCGTTCCCTGACGGTCGAGGCGGTCAGTCGGTGACCAAGGGTTCAGCGACGGCCGACGTTGGGGCGCTTGCCGTGGTTCGCCTTGTTGCGGCGGGCGCGCAGCTTGCGCTTCTTCGTCTTCTTGCTCACGTCTGACTCCTACGTTCCTGGTCGCCACGGCGAAGCGGGCCAGCGTAGTCGAGGGTCCTAGAGTGCCCCTCATGGAACACCTCGGCCTCGTCGGGCTCGCCGACTCGGGCCACGCCCGCCTCTTCTCCGCCCTCACGGGTCTTGATGCGGCAACGTCGTCGGACCGGATGCTCGGGGTGGTGCAGCTTCCCGACGACCGGCTCGACCGGCTGGCCGCGATGTCGGAGTCCAAGCAGGTGGTCCCGGCCACGTTCGAGATCATGTTCATCCCGGGGCTGTCGACGGAGCCCGGGAAGGGCCTGGGGAGCCGCCTGCTCGGCTCCCTCCGCGACTGCGACGCGGTGCTCTTCGTGCTGCGCGCCACCGATGGCAACGACCCGGCCTCGGATCTCGCGACGCTCGAGTACGAGCTGGTCCTCGCGGACCTGGCATCGGTCGAGCAGCGGCTCGGGAAGCAGAAGCGGCTCGCCAAGGGCGACAAGACGCTCGGCGCGGAGATCGGCGCGCTCGAGCGCGCCATCGAGGTGTTGGGTGACGGGACGCCGGTGTACCGATCCGAGCTGTCCGATGACGAGCGCGCGCTCCTCGGTCCGGTGTTCCTGCTGACCAACAAGCCGGTGCTCGCGGTCGTGAACATCGGCATCGACCAGCTCGATGACGCGGACGTGATCGCGAAGCAGCTGGGTGACGACTCGCTCGCGGTGTGTCTCGAGCTCGAGGGTGATCCCGATGTCGTCGCCGCGCAGGGCGCGGAGCGCGCCGAGCTGCTCGCCGACCTCGGCGTTCCCGAGAGCGTCGTGCCGCGACTCGCGCGCGCGGCGTACCAGCTGCTCGGGCTGCGCACGTTCCTGACCACCGGTGACAAGGAGAGTCGGGCGTGGGGGTTCCGGGCCGGCGCGCGGGCGCCGGAGTGTGCCGGGGTGATCCACTCGGACCTCGAGCGCGGGTTCATCCGCGCCGAGGTGATCCACTGGGACGAGCTGCTCGAGCTCGGGTCGTGGGCGAAGGCCAAGGAAGCGCACAAGCGTCGTGTCGAGGGCAAGGAGTACGTGGTCGCCGATGGTGACGTGCTCGAGATCCGTTTCAACGTCTGAGAACAGATGCCGCCGATCCGGACGTGACAGTCGGGGATCCTGAGGTTGCGCGACGTGTGGCTGGTACGTGACGGAGAAGTGCTCGCGGCTGCCGAGGTGGCTTCGACCCGCCGCGAGCGCACGCGCGGGCTCCTGGGTCGGGAAGGGTTCACGGGCGCGCTCGTGTTCCGCCGGTGCCGTCAGGTGCACACCGTCGGCATGCGGTTCACCATCGACGTGGCGTTCTGTCGTGCCGACGGCGTCGTGTTGCGCACGTCCACGCTGCGGCGTTGGCGGCTGTCGCCGCTGGTGTGGCGGTCCGCCTTCGTGATCGAAGCCGAAGACGGCGCATTCGAACGCTGGAACCTGCGGGTCGGCGACCAGATCGAGGTCAAGGAATGAGCGTCAGGTAGTGCCCCTCGTCGTGGTCGGGACGCCGATCGGCAACCTCGGAGACCTCTCGCCGCGGGTGGTCGATGCGTTGCGGAGCGCGGACGTGATCGCGTGTGAGGACACCCGGCGGACGCGCAAGCTCCTGTCGCACGCCGGCATCCCCAGTGAAGGCCGGCTACGGGCGGTGCACGCGCACAACGAGGAGCACGAGGCCGAACGCATCGTGGAGGAGGTGCGAGCCGGTCGCACCATCGTCTACGCCACCGACGCGGGGATGCCCGGGGTCAGCGATCCCGGAGCCGTGGTCGTGTCGGCCTGTCGGGGTGCCGCGCTTCCGGTGGAGGTGATCCCCGGTCCCAGCGCCGCGCTGGCGGCACTTGCGCTCTCGGGATTCCCGGCCGACCGCTTCGTGTTCGAGGGGTTCCTGCCCCGCAAGGGGAGGACGCGCGCCGAGCGCCTCGCGTCGATCGCGACGGAGACGCGCACGGTCGTCGTGTTCGAGGCGCCGGGTCGGATCGCCGCGACGCTTTCCGACCTCGCGTCGGTCTGCGGAGGCGAACGGTTGGTGTGCGTCGCCCGCGAGATCACCAAGCTGCACGAAGAGGTGTGGGAAGGACCGGTGGCGTTGGCGGCCGGTCTCGCGCGGGCTGCCGAGCCGCGGGGTGAGCACGTGATCGTGGTGAGCGGGATCCCGCTGGTCGTCGAGCCGGCATCGGACGTCGCGGTTGAGGACGCAGTGCGCGACGCGCTGGTGCGTGGGCTCTCCGCGCGCGATACCGCCGCGGAGGTCGCGACCGCGCTGGGCGTTCCCAAGCGCCGCGCCTACGAGCTGGCGGTCACGCTCCGGAAGCAGTGAGCCGTTCGACGCACGGAACGCAGACGAGCTTGTTCTCGAACTCGCGCAGCTCGGTGTCCGGCGCGGTCGCACCGCAGAACACGCAGCG
>JADGON010000071.1 GCA_017882945.1 Acidimicrobiia bacterium
AAGTACGCGATGGCGACTCGCCGGCACATGTACGAGTTCGGCACGACGATCGAGCAGCTGGCCGAGATCGCGGTCTCGAGCCGGTTCAACGCCGGGCTGAACCCCGACGCGTACTACCGGGAGCCCATCTCGATCGACGACGTGCAGAGCTCGCCGATGATCGCGGATCCGCTCACCAAGCTGCACTGCTGCATCCGCTCGGATGGCGGCGGCGCGATCGTGCTCACCTCGGAGGAGCGGGCCAAGGACCTCAAGCGCGAGCCGGTCTGGGTGCTCGGCTCGGGCGAGACGTCCAGCCACACGACGATGAGCGAGTGGGAGGACTTCACCGAGTCCCCGGCCATCCGCTCCGGGAAGCTCGCGTTCGAGCGGGCCGGCATCACGCCCGCGGACGTCGACACGTGCCAGATCTACGACGCGTTCACCTCCATGGTGCTGCTCTCGCTCGAGGCGCTCGGGTTCTGCGGCAAGGGTGAAGGCGGCGCGTTCGTCGAGGACGGCAAGCTGCGCGTCGGCGGCGCGCTGCCGACGAACACCGACGGCGGCGGGCTCTCGGCCTGTCACCCCGGGATGCGCGGCATGTTCCTCATGGTGGAAGCGGTGAAGCAGCTCCGGGGCGAGGCGGGCGACCGCCAGGTCCCCGACGCGCGCATCGCGTGCGTCAACGGCACCGGCGGCTGGTTCTCATCGTCGGCCACGCTGCTCCTCGGCCTGGACTGACCTCCGGCGGCTCCGGCGCGGCCGAGCTCAGGCCGCGGCGCGGAAGAAGCCGCGGTGGATCAACCGCGTGAGGGAGGTGAGCATCTCGTCGTCGTCGAAACCGAGATCGCGTGAGGACACCGCGTAGCTGAACCGCTCGAGCAACGCCATGAGCGCGGTTACCGCCGCGGTCGGGTCGACATCCTCGGGCACTCCGCTCTCCTCCATGCGCCGACCGAGGGCGCTGGCGATGTGTGTGAACGCGCGCACCCCCAACCGGTCGACCTCCCGATCGCTGACCTGATCTTCCATCCAGGCCCGGATGACCACCCCGTAGCGCCGGTACGTCGTGACGAAGCGGCCGAGGAAGTCCCGCAGGTTCTCGAAGCCCTGCTCGGTGGCGTTGATCGGCTCGACCGCGGCGGCCAACGCCTCCATCTCCTGCGCGCAATCCACCGCCAGCGCCCGGAGCAGGTCTTCCTTGTTGGCGAAGTAGAGATAGAAGGTGCCGTGCGAGGTGCGGGCCGCCCGCACGATGTCGTCGACGCGGCTCTGGTGGTAGCCCCGCTCGGCGAACACGCGCATGCCGGCGTCCGAGAGCCGGCGCATCGTCTTGCGGCCCTGGGCGCGCAGCTCGCGGCGGCGCGCCGGAGTGCCCGCCGCAGTGGCGCGCTTCGGTCGAGAGGAGTTGTGCGATCCTGAGCCCATGCTTCCCCAGACGACGCGCGAGGCGGCTCGCCGGTTCGGTGATGCTACTGCCTACGTCACCGAGCAGAGCCGGCCCATCTCGTTCACCGACCTCGACCGGGATTCGGACGAGATCGCCGCAGGCCTCGCGCAGCGGGGGGTGCGCGTCGGTGACGTCGTCGCGCTGATCCTGCCACCCGGCCCGGAGTACCTCCTGGCGTATCTCGGCGCCGCGAAGGTTGGTGCGATCACCACCGGCATCAACGACCGCCTCTCCGCTCGCGAGCAGGCCGGCGTCCTGGAACGCGCCGCTCCGCGCCTCGTGATCGCCGGCACCTCCGTCGTCGCGCCGGACCACCCCGGCGCGGAGGTGGTTGTCGTCGACACGACCGGAGCCGATCCCGACGCGCCGGCGCTCGCGAGCCTGCGCGGCCGCGGCGAGCCCCCGGCACTCGCCGACGATCCGGACCGTCCGGTCGCGATCATCTTCACGTCGGGCACGACGGGCGCGCCCAAAGGCGCGCTCTACACGAACCGCCAGCTCGCATTCATCACCCGGACCGACGTCGGCGAGACATGGGGCGGCGGCAGCCGCAGCTTCACCGGCACGTCCTTCGCGCACCTCGGCTTCATGACGAAGCTGGCCGGCAACCTGCAGCGGGGCGGGACGAGCTTCATCATGTCTCGCTGGCGCGCCGACGACGCACTGCGCCTCGTGGAGCGCGAGCGCATGACCACGGTCGCGGGCGTGCCCACTCAGCTCGCGCTGATGCTCGCGCGACCCGACTTCGACGCATTCGATCTCGAGAGCGTCCGCTACCTCGTCGTCGGCGGCGGTCCGGTGACCCCCGGCCTCGCCGACGAGGCGCGGGCGCGCTTCGGTGCCGCGCTCGCGACCCGCTACTCGTGCACCGAGGCGGGCATCGGGCTCGGCACCGCGTTCGACGCGGCAGACGAAGACGCGATCGTGAGCGTCGGCCGCCCCCATGACGCGGTCGACCTCGCGGTGCTCGACGAGTCCGACGATGCGGTGCGACCGGGCGAGGTCGGGCGCGTGTGCCTTCGCTCCCCCGCTGTCATGAGCGGCTACTGGCGCGATCCCGAGGCCACCGCGGCGGCGTTCACTGCGGACGGCTTCGTGCGGACCGGCGATCTCGGGTGGGTCGACGACCAGGGCCGGCTGCGTCTGGTCGGACGCAGCAAGGAGATGTACGTGCGCGGCGGCTACAACGTCTACCCGGTCGAGGTCGAGGCGGTGCTCTCCGCACATCCCGGCGTGAGCGCCGTCGCGGTCGTGCCGCGGGCAGACGGCGTGATGGGCGAGCTCGGTGTCGCCGCGGTCGTGCCGCGTGATCCCGCGGCGCCGCCGACCCTCGACGAGCTTCGGGCCTTCGCCCGCGAGAAGCTCGCGACCTACAAGCTCCCCGAGGCCCTGACGATCGTCGACGCCCTCCCGCTCACCCCGATGGAGAAGATCGACCGCACGGCGCTCACCCGCTCCCTCGACGACCAGGAGCGACCTTCCTGACCCGACCCTCGAACGCCGTCGGCCGCCCGACAACCGCGGCCACCATGATCGGCCGACGGGGATCTTCGGAAAGGGAGGTGACGTCGGCGTCAGGTAACGTGCGGCCGCCATGGAGCTGGACTTCACCGTCGACCAAGAGGAGCTGCGCGACACCGTCCGCACGGTGCTGCGCGCGGAGTGCACGCCGGCGCGGGTGCGCGAGCTGGTCGAGGCCCGCACCGCCAACAAGGCGGACGATGCCGAAGAGCTCTGGGGCCACATGGTCGAGCTCGGCTGGCCGGCTCTCACGGTGCCCGAGGCGTACGGCGGGCTCGGGCTCGGCGCGGTCGAGCTCGCGGTGGTCGTCGAAGAGCTCGGGCGGGCACTGGCGCCCGGACCGCTGCTGCCCACCATCAGCCAGTTCGTACCCGCGCTCCGGGCACTCGGGACCGACGAGCAGCAGTCCCGCTTCCTCGGACCGGTGGCCGCGGATGGCGTGGCCGGCACACTGGCCATCGCCGAGGGTAAGAACTTCGACCCCGCCGCGGCCACGGCGACCGCGACACCCGACGGTGCCGGGGGCTACACGCTCTCGGGCGTGAAGGACGCCGTGTTGGAGGCGGTCGCGGCCGCCGAGATCGTCGTGGTCGCTCGCGTCCCGGGAAGTGTCGGCGACGAAGGGATCGGCGCGTTCGTCGTCGCCGGTGACGCGCTCGACGTCTCCCCCATCGCAGCACTCGACCAGAGCCGCGTCATTGCGACCGTCGCCCTCGGCGACGTCGTCGTGCCCGCGGAGCGGGTCCTGGGCTCACCGGGACCCGCGACCGCGATCGCGCTGCGCGCCGTCGTCCGGGAGGCGACGGTCGCGCTGGCCCTCGAGTCCGTCGGCACGGCGCAGAGCGCGTTCGACATCTCCGTGGAGTACGCCAAGCAGCGCGAGCAGTTCGGCGTGCCCATCGGCTCGTTCCAGGCCACCAAGCACAAGCTCGCGGACCTGCTGGTACTGCTCGAGCGGGCCCGGGCGCTCGGGTACTTCGCCGCGCTGACGATCGCCGAGTCCGACGCCCGCGCCGCGATCTCCACCTCGATGGCGAAGGCGGCCGCCGGCGATGCGGCGCAGCGGATCGCCAAGGAAGGGATCCAGATCCACGGCGGGATCGGGTACACGTGGGAGCACGACATGCACCTGTACGTGCGTCGCCTGCAGTCGAGCACCGCACTCTTCGGTGGCCCGAGCCGGCACCGCCAGCTCGTGGCCGACGCCCTCGGCGTCTAGCTGGACTCGCTCGTCAGCGTGCGAGCACCAACGAGAAGAGGAAGAGCCAGACCACCGCGAGCACGAAGCCGGTGATCAGCGCGTTCTTGTGCGTGTCGAAGAGAACGTTGGTGCCACCCGGCTTCGTCCCGCCGATCCAGCCCAGCGCGCTGGCCTCCAGCACGCCCCAGATCACGATGGTGACGCCCCAGTAGAGGGCTCGCTTGCTGCCCTCCGGCGGCAGGATCTGGTTGTACGGGAAGTGTGCCGTGCCGACCATGAAGACCAGCATCGGCAGCGAGAAGATCGCGTTCATCCGGGACGCCAGGAGCGCCTTCCGACCGGCACCGGCCGCCGCGGGGTCGGCCTCGCCGCCGGCCTGCACGTTGCGGGCGTTGGCGATGACGATCTTCTGGTTGCGCCAGATGATCCCCCACACGTTCACGAACATCGTGAGGGCGAACAGGATCCCGGTCGCGATGCTGATGCCCTCCAGGGACTTGAAGTAGTCCATGTTCGAGAGCTGCGAGCTGCCATCGGCCGTGCGCTGGAGCCCGAGGATCAACAGCCCGGTGACGACCGTGGCCACCGCGGCCCACCGGAACCACCAGAGGGCGCGTGACGCGAGCTTGTCGATCGCGTTGTTGCGGGCCGCGGCCTCCATCTCGGCGAACGCGGGCACCTGGACGAAGTTGAAGTAGTACAGCAACCCGATCCAGGTGATGCCGACGACGACGTGGAGATAGCGCGCGATATACGCGTATCCACCCCGCGAGAAGATATCGAGCACTGCGGCAACCATGTGGTTCCACCCCCGTGAGAACGTGTCCCACTCAATGTGACGGTCGGCGCGGAACGTAGCACCGCCTCAGCGCAACGTCAGGGACTTGTTGTCCAGACGTCGTCGGCCGAGCCGGTCCCGGGCCGGCCCGCGGCCTCCCACTCGGCGTAGAAGTCGAAGAACGGAGCGCCGAACGGGTCCTCGCCCCGCAACGGTAGCGAGCCGCGCCGGATGGTCCAGTCCATCGGCGCCAGCTCGTACGCGGTCGCGAAGTGACGCTCCGCGGCATCGCGTTTCCCCTCACGCGCCAGGTGCGCCCCGACGCGCCGCTCGACCCGCGCCAGCTGCTCGGCCTCGGTCGGCGCGGGCTGGCGGGCGCGGACGCCGTCGGGGTCCTCGGGCACCTCCCCCTCGCGCACCCAACGTCGCAGCTGCTCGTGGTGGACGGTGGAGTCGATGTTGGTGAAGTCCTTGAACTGATCGTCGCCGGGCGCGATCACCGGCGCCCGCACGATGCGGTCGTCCTCGTCGATCCAGACCACCGACGGGACGTTCGTGATGCCGAAGAGCTCACCGAGGAGGTGCTCCCGGTCGACCAGCACCGGGAACGTCGGCTGCGGATCCGCGGCATCGACCCACTCCTTGGCCGCGGCCGCGCTGTCGTCGAGCGCGACGGAGACGATGTCGAGGCCCTGGGGTCCCAGCTCCTCGGCCAGGAGCTGCCAGGCCGGCAAGTCGTAGCGGCAGCCGCACCAGGACGCCCAGGTGACGACGAGCGTCTTGCGCTTCCCGAGCGACGAGTACCGGAACGTCTCGCCCTCGACGTCGGGCAGCTCGAAGTCCGGGGCCTCGAGCGTCTCCATCGCCGCGACCCGCTCTGCCGCGGGCACTCCGAGCGCGACCAGGCCTTCGGACGGGTCGATCACGGCCGGCCGGTGCAACGCCGCAGCGAACGCTCCGGCATCGATCGCGCCGTCGACGACGAGCGCGTCACGGTCGCGGACCGGCACGCAGACCGACTCCCGGCACAGCCCCTCGGGCTTGAGCACCCATCCCGTCGTGGCCTCGAGCGCGGCCGGATCGACGAGCACCCGGTCCCCCTCGATCCGCGCCGCAACATCACGCGCGCCGTGCTCGGCATCGATCCAGGTCACGCTCGCGGAAGCCATGCGGGCAATCTACGCGACCTCCTTCGTGGGTCGGTGCGCCGCCCTACGCTCCCGCCGCGCTGGGTCACTCCAGGCTCCGCACTTCGTACCCGCTCCGCCCTACGCTCCCGCCGCGCTGGGTCACTCCAGGCTCCGCACTTCGTACCCGCTCCGCCCTACGCTCCC
>JADGON010000367.1 GCA_017882945.1 Acidimicrobiia bacterium
GCGAGCACGACCGTCATCGCGGTGACGCTCGCGCTGTTCGCGCTCCCGTTGGTGGCGCTGAGCCCGTTCGGCGGCCGGCTGGCCGACCGGCGCGGTCCGCTGCGGAGCGGAGTCTTCGCGCTGACCCTCACGGTGCCCCTCGTGGCGGGCTACGGGATCTCGAATTCCGTGATCGTGGCGTCGTTGATCGCACTCGTCCACTCGGTGTTCGACGCGATCTCGACGCCGTCCGGGCAGGCCGCGGTGGCGCGTGCGGCGCCCGCCACCCTCACCGCCGCGGGCCAAGGCCTGTACGCGGCGTCGGCGGCCACGGCTGCAGGCCTGGCCGCATTCGGAGCCGCACCGTTGTACGGCGCGGCGGGTGCCGAGGCGATGTGGGGTGCTGCCGCGGTGGGAGTCGCGATCCTGACCGGGCTCGCGTTCTACTGGGGGCGCGGCACCGCAGCCGACCGTCCCGCCGAGCCGGAGACGCAACCGCTGTCGCAGTAAGTTCCCGCCCATGGGGATTTGCGATGGAAGGGTGGTCATCGTCACCGGCGCGGGGCGCGGCATCGGCCGTGGACACGCCCTGGAGTTCGGTCGTCAGGGGGCGAAGGTCGTGGTCAATGATCTCGGCGCCGAGCTCGACGGCAGCGGCGGGTCGACCGGTCCGGCGGGAGAAGTCGTCGACGCGATCCGGGCGGCGGGTGGCGAGGCGGTGGCCAACGGTGACGACGTGGCGGACTGGGAGGGTGCACAGCGACTCATCCGGACCGCGATCGACTCGTTCGGCCGGCTGGACGTGCTCGTCAACAATGCGGGGTTCCTGCGCGATCGGATGATCGTCTCCACGTCCGAGGAGGAGTGGGACGCGGTGATCCGGGTCCATCTCAAGGGCCACTTCGCGCCCACTCGCTTCGCCGCCGCCTACTGGCGGGAGCAGCAGAAGGCGGGGGAGCCGGTCGACGGGCGCGTGATCAACACGAGCAGCGGTGCCGGGTTGATGGGCAGCGTCGGCCAAGGCACCTACAGCGCCGCGAAGGCCGGCATCGCGGCGCTCACGATGGTCGAGTCCGCGGAGCTCGGGCGCTATGGCGTCACCGCGAACGCGATCGCACCCGCGGCGCGCACGCGGATGACCGAAGCGGTCTTCGCCGACACGATGGCCCAGCCCGAGGGCGACGCCTTCGACGCGATGGCGCCCGAGAACGTGGCGCCGCTCGTCGTGTGGCTGGGCAGCGCCGAGTCGAAGGACGTGACCGGCCGGGTCTTCGAGGTCGAGGGCGGCATCCTGTCGGTGGCCGACGGCTGGCAGCACGGCAACCCAGTGGACAAGGGTGCGCGCTGGGACTCGGCGGAGCTCGGGCCGGTCGTGCGTGACCTGCTGGAGAAGGCACCGGCGCCCGCCCCCGTCTACGGCGCCTGACCGGATCGATACGCTCCCGCACGCATGGATGATGCGCTGGAGCGGTACGGGGTCGCGGCGCACGCGCGACTGAGGCCGGACCGGACCGCGATCGTGGCGGGCGATCGGCGCATGACCTACCGCGAGGTCGACGCCGCGGTCACGGGCGCGGCGCACGCGTTGCGCGCTCGAGGGGTGGGTCCCGAACGGCGGCTCGGCATCGCGCTGCGCAACCGGCCGGAGTGGATGATCGCAGCGCTCGGTGCCGCGCGGACGGGGGCCCAGGTCGTGCCGATCCCCTACGGGGCGACGCCGGAGGAGCGCGCGTACTTCTGTGAGGACGGGGAGGTCGCGTTCCTGCTCGACGAGGACGGGCTGGACGCGTTCCTCGCCGACGTCGCGACCGCGCCGTCCGAGCCGTTTCCCGACGCGAGACCTGATTACGTGGTGCTGCGGCCGTACACGTCGGGAACGACGGGACGGCCGAAGGCGGTGATCCGGGCGGTCGCGTCCGCCGAGGCCGCGATGCTCGGCATGGTCCGGTACTACGAGTCCTACGGGATCGCGGGGCCCGACGAGGTCAACCTCACCGCGTCGCCGCTCCATCATCTGGCCGGGTTCAGCGGGCCGCACAGCGCGCTGATCGTCGGTCACACGACGGTGCTGCTCGACCACTTCGACGCGGCGGAGGCGATCCGTGCGATGGAGGTGGAGCGGGTCACCTACTGGATCTGCGCACCCGTACACCTCTATCGACTCACGCGGCTTCCCGCCGCGGTGCGCGAGCAGGCGGACCTCACGAGCGTCCGACGGGTGATGCACGGCTCCGCACCGTGCGCGCCGAGTGTGAAGCGCGCGGTGATGGAGCTCTTCGCGCCGGGCGCGGTCTGGGAGACGTACGGGGGCACCGAGACGATGGGCACGGTGATCACGCCCGAGGAGTGGCTCGAGCGGCCCGGAAGCGTCGGTCGACCCGCGCTCGGATCGACGATCAAGATCCTGGACGACGACGGGGTCGAGCTTCCCCGCGGCGAGACCGGCCTCATCTACATCGGCTCGGAGTGGGGGCGAGGCTTCCGGTACGCGGGACCCGACGAGCTCACCGAGTCGATCTACCGGGGCGATCTCGCAACGCTCGGCGACGTGGGGTACCTCGACGACGACGGCTACCTCTACGTCGTGGACCGGCGCAAGGATCTCGTGATCACCGGCGGCGCCAACGTGTACCCGGCCGAGGTCGAGGCGGTCCTCGGCCGCCATCCCGGGGTCGCCGAGGTTGCGGTCATCGGCCTCCCCGACGACGAGTACGGCGAGATCGTCACCGCGGTCGTCGTTGCCGATGGCGCGCTCGACGCCGAGGAGGTCATCACGTTCGCCAGGGAGCACCTCGTCGCGTACAAGTGCCCGCGCCGCATCGAGCTCGTCGCCGAGCTCCCGCGCGACCCGATGGGCAAGATCCGCAAGCGCGCCCTCCGCGACCAGTACGCCTGACCCGTCCCCCTTTCACGGCTTTGGCGTCACTTACCCACGAAATACGTGGGTAAGTGACGCCAAGACGAGAAGGGGGAGGGGGTTAGAGGCGCTCGACGATCATGGCCATGCCCTGGCCGCCGCCGACGCACATCGTCTCGAGCCCGTAGCGACCGTCACCGTCTTCGAGGCCGTTGAGCAACGTCGTCATGATGCGGGCGCCGGTCATGCCGAACGGGTGCCCGAGCGCGATGCCACCGCCGTGGACGTTGAGCTTCTCCCACGGGATGCCGAGGTGCTTGGCCGACGGGATCACCTGCGCGGCGAACGCCTCGTTGATCTCGACGAGGTCGATGTCGTCGATCGTGAGTCCGGCTCGCGCCAGCGCCTGGCGCGACGCGGCGATCGGACCGAGCCCCATGATCTCCGGGTTCAGCGCCGACACACCGCTCGCCACCACGCGCGCGAGCGGCTCGATCCCGAGCTCGTTCGCCCGGGTGTCGCTCATGACCACAACCGCGGCCGCACCGTCGTTGAGCGGGCACGCGTTGCCGGCCGTCACCGAGCCGTCGGGGCGGAACACCGGCTTGAGCCCGGCGAGCTTCTCGGCCGTCGTGTCGGGCCGGGGCCCGTCGTCCTTGGTCATGACGTTCCCGTCCGGCAGGGTGATCGGGATGATCTCGCGCTCGAAGAAGCCGTTCTCCTGCGACTGCACCGCGCGCTGCTGGGACAACGCGGCGAACTCGTCCATCTCCTCGCGGGTCACGCCTTCCTGCTGCACGACGTTCTCCGCGGTCTGACCCATCGCGATGTAGACGTCCGGCAGACCCTCGAGCGGGGTCCAGGTCGGTGCGCCGGCCTCCTGGCGCGCCTTGGAGCGCGCTCTCGACTCGGAGAACCGGTCGTTGGTCGTCCCGGGCCCACCATCGGAACGACCCTTGTCGAAGCGGCTCACACACTCGACGCCGGCGGCCACGAACACGTCGCCCTCCCCGCAGCGGATCGCGTGCGCGGCCATGCGGATGGTCTGCAAGCTCGACGAGCAGTAGCGGTTCACCGTGGTGCCGGGAACGTCGCCGAGCTCGGCGAGGATCGCGACCACGCGCCCGAGGTTGTAGCCCTGCTCACCGGCCGGCTGCGCGCAACCCATGATCACGTCCTCGATCTCGGCCGGGTCGAGCTCCGGGACCTTGGCGAGCGCGGCGCGCACGATGGTCGCGGCGAGGTCGTCGGGACGCACGTCGACGAGGGAACCTTTGTTGGCCCGGCCGATCGGGCTGCGGGCGGTCGCGACGATGACTGCTTCGGGCATGGGTGTCCTCCTGGACGTCTGCGTGGCGAAAGTCGGTCAGCCGACCATCTCGGTGAGCTGGTTGGTGAACGTGGTCATGTCGAAGTAGTCGCGCCAGAGCGTGATGCGGCCGTCGTGCACCTCGAAGACTCCGGCAACCGGGAGATCCATCCACTTCCCGTTGAGGCCGAAGCGGTCGGTGCGCTCGTTCATGACCAGCGAACCCGACGCGACCTGGCGGTGGATCACCCAGTCGACCTCGTCGAGCATGCCGACCATCTGGCCGAGCACGCTCTTGATGCCGTCGGGCCCGGAGACCTTGCCCATCGGCACGTTGTCGTATTCGACGTCGTCACTCACGAGCTCGCACGCGGCGTCCAGGTCCATCCGGACGATGCGCGCCATGAACTCGTTGACGATCTCCTCAGCGCTCATCGCGACCTCCCTCTGCGGCTGGGCATCATGTCACGGAGCAGGAGCTGCCGAAGACTGGTCCGCCCGCTTTGACGGGACCGGGCGCGTCCGCGAGCGTGACGATCATGTTGACCTGGGGAGAATTCCGCACCGCGCAACCGGACAAGGCCGAGGTCGGTCGGGCGATGCTCTACCAATTCGGCGTCGGACTGGGGTTCCTGGGCACCGTCCGGGCCGACGGTGGGCCTCGCGTCCATCCGGTGTGCCCGATCCTGACTGCCGACGGCATGTTCCTCTTCGTCGTGGCCTCACCGAAGCGGGCGGATCTCCTGCGGGACCCGCGCTACGCGTTGCACGCGTTCCCGGTGCCGGACAACGAAGACGCCTTCTACGTGACCGGGACAGCCGAGCCTCGGCCGGATCCGGCGCTCCGCTCGGAGCTGGCCCGGCTCTACCTGTTCGACGAACGGGGGATGAAGGAGGAGCCGCCGGGCTTCGAGGACGAGCAGCTGTTCGAGCTGCTCGTCAACACCTGCCTCGCGACGAAGACGACGGGACACAGCGACTGGAACCCCCAGCACTCGGTCTGGAAGGCGTGATCATGCGCAGGCTCGCAGCGGTGCTGGTCGGCGTCGTCGCGTTGGGGTCGTTCGTCGGGTGCACCAGCTCGTCGAGCTCGAAGTCGTCGGGCACGTCGACCACCGTCAAGCCGAAGGCCGCGTCGCCATGGGTCGGCACGTGGAGACCGAAGCTGCTCAGCGACTACGGGCCGGCTCAGCAGGCGTTCCTCACCGCCATTCAGGGCGGCAAGGTGGCCGATGTGCAGACCGCGGCGCAGAAGGTGGCCACCGCGAACAACGTGCTCCGCACGGCGATCGGCGGAGCGGGTTCGGCCCCGAAGTCGGATCAGGCGGCGGCTGCGAAGCTGGTGAAGGGTCTGAACGACGAGTCCGCGTTGATCGGCGAGGTCGTGAAGGTCTGCACCGGCACGAACGAGAAGTGCCAGGCCGCGGTGACGGCGTACGCGGAGAACAACACGAAGCAGATCATCCCGGCCTTCACCGCGCTGGGTGCGATGTCGTGAGACAGTCAGGATCCCAGGCGCTGGTCGATGAAGGCCGCGACCGCGGTGATCGTGGCTTTGGACGCCGCCGCCCACGGCATCAGGATCTCGTACACGTGGAAGAGGTCGGGCGCCTTGAACGTGTCCACTTCGACGCCTGCGTCCCCGAGCCTGCCGATGAACTCCTCGATCTCGTCGCGGAACATCTCCTCGCCGCCGTACGCGATGAACGTGGCTGGGAACCGGTGCACGTCCGCGTAGACGACCGAGACCCTCGGGTCCTTCGGGTTCGCACCGCCGAGATACTGGATGACCGGGATCTCGTCGGGCAGCACGTCATGGGCTGCGTTGGCCTTCACCGACGGCTCGCCCATCACGAGGTCCACCTCGGGTGAGAACAAGATCGCGCCGGCTGGCTCGGGGATCTCGAGCGCCCGCGCGTCCTCGAAGAGCGACGTCGCGAGACCACCGCCCCCGGAGTCGCCCGCAACGAAGATCTCCGAAGGCGGCCGCCCATCGTCGACGAGCGCCTCGAATGCCGTCATCGCGTCTTCGAGCCCGGCGGGAAAGGGGAACTCGGGCGCGAGCCGGTAGTCGACGATGAACAGGTCGCTGCCGGTCGCCCGCACGAGCTCGGCGGTGAACATCGAGTACATCCACGGTGTGGTCGCGAGGTAGCCGCCCCCGTGGAGGTAGAGGATCGTTGCGCGCGGTCGGCCCGGAGGTCGGACCCAGACTCCTGGCATGCCCCCGACCGACCGATCCTCGACGGTCACCCCATCGCGGGTGGCGATGGGGCGCAACACCGCGCGGCACAGGTCGTCGAGGAACTTCTCGAGGGAGCGCAGCCGGGGAGTCGGCAGGGTGAGGGCGTAGGTCAGGAGCGTCTTCAGGATCTCGCGCACGCTCTCGTGGATGGTGTTGTCGACCATCGACTCCGGTCCGGTCCACGGCTGGTGCAGTGGAAGCGTCGCCATCGTGGTCGCCATCCGCACGCCGAGCTCGGCGAGCGTGACCGCGGTCTCCGGCATGGGTGCGGTCTTCACACCCGGCCGATCTGCCATCACCATGGGTGTCAGCCCGACCCGTCGAGGCCGGTCATCTCACGGAACTCATCGGTCGTGTTGACGTGGGGAAAGGGCGCGTCGGGCTCCGGAACGCCGAGCGCGGTGCAGAGGGGTCCCCATCCGTCGCCCGGCTGGTAGTCGACGAGCCGCTCGGGTGCGGTGTTCGCACGCACGTCCTCGTTGTGGCGAAGGTACGCGGCCTTCGCGGCGTCGGCGTCGTCCCAGTTGATGGTGAAGCGGTTGTGCAACAGGCTCAGGATCATCTTCCGCTCGGTGTCGACCGGCGTACCCGGTTCCTGTTCCCGGGCGATGGCTTCGAAGATGGTGTTGCTCGCGCTCGTCCACCATGCGTCGACGTCGCGTGACGACAGCAGCACGATCGCGTCGGGGAAGGCGGCGCTGAGCTCGCGCCAGAACGCCGCGGCCGGCCAGTCGACCGTTGCGCGGTAGTCCTCGAGGAATGCGGACCAGTCCGGCATGTCGCCCTCGGCGGCGCGCTGCCAGATCTCGGCGACATCAGGCCGGCCGAACACCTCCACCATGTGGTAGCAGCGCCCGTCGAGCAGCTGCTCGAGCGCGAGCTTGAGCGACATCGTTCCCGTTCGCCCCAGGCCCGCTCCGACGACCTGCAACGTCATGGCTATGCCCCCAGTGTGGTGAGAAACGCGAGCATCGCGAAGCCGAAGACGAACGCCAGCCCGACTGGCTCTTTCCCGTCGGCGTACGCAGTAGGCATCATCACAGATGCCAGCATCGTGAGGATGGTGCCCGCCGCGAAGGCCTGGACCGCGCCGAGCACATCGCCGGAGGCGCTGCCCAGGACGGCGTAGCCGACGCCGGCCGCGAGCCCGCCGATCAGGGCGATCCCGAGCCAGAGGCCCAGCACGCGCGTCTTCGACCATCCGCTGCGGAGGAAGCCGGGGGTGGAGGCCATGCCCTCGGGCAGGTTGGAGAGCAGGACGGCGACGACCATCGCGCCGCTCACGGTGGCGCCCGCGATCAGCGAGATGGCGATGGCCACGGATTCCGGGACGCCGTCGAGGAGCGCGCCGAGTGCGATGCCGGTCGACGCGTGCTCGCCCTGCGGCGCCCGGCGGGCGACCCAGCGGTCCGCGGTGAAGAAGGTGACGGCACCGACCGCGATCCAGAAGCCGGTGCGGGGTCCACCCGCTTCTTGATACGCCGGAACGCTGAGCTCGAAGGCGGCCGCGGCGACCAACGTCCCGGCGCCGAAGCCGGTGATCAAGCCCAGGAGGCGGCGCGGAATCGCGAACTGAATCGACAACCAAGCGCCGAGGATCAGCGACGCCTGGCCGAGCAGACCCCAGAGTCCGGCCTCGAGCACCGGGCCACGCTAATGGCTCGTGTTCTAGGCGGGGGCGTTCGCCCAGATGTCGTTGCAGCGCTCGCAGACCGATTCGGGAATCACCCCGAACCGCATGAGCACCGCGAAGATCTTGCAGCCGATGCACAGTCCGAAGACGGACTCGAGCGTGGCCGCGACCGCGATCATCCCGACGAGCACGTACGCCGCGGTGGTAAGTCCGAGCCCGAACGCCAGGATCACCGCGGTAACCGAGAGCGTCGCGCCGATGCCCTGCGCGAACCGCTTCGGCGGCCCGGGCACGTACTTCGCGGTGAAGGGGAGCGCCGGGGTGAGGACCCTCGTCACGAGCTGGCCCCAGGGGCTGAGCGTCGGGCCGGTGAGCACGCGCGCGACGAAGCCGTAGGCGAGCAGCACGAGGAGCCAGGGTTGGTCGAACACGATCGTCGCGATCGAGAGCAGGACGACACCGCCGGCCACCAGGCGTGCCGAGACCTCGTTGACCGGGTCCGGGAAGCTGAGCAGTCGCTTCATGATGGCTCCATGGTGCCGGGTTTCTGACGCGCCGGTCCAACAGCCGAGGGGCGCTCCGGATTCCGGTCATGGCGCGCGCGGCGCGAACATGCGTGCATGACTGAGCTCGTAGCCCTGAACGGCAGCCCCTCGAACACCTCCAAGACGCACGCCCTCGCGTCCGCGGCGATCGAGCTGGCGGGCGCAGGGACGATCATCAACGTCGGCGATCTCGGGGCTGACGCCCTCTTGATGCGGGGGAAGGACCCCAAGCTCGACGAGACGCTCGCCGCGATCACTGCAAGCCAGCGACTGGTGTTGGTGACTCCGGTCTACCGCGCGACGTTCAGCGGGATGCTGAAGCTCGTCCTGGATCTGCTGCCCCCGAGGCGCTCGCGGGAACGGGTGTGGTCCTGGCCGCGACCGGGGCGTCGCCCGCGCACTTCCTCTCGCTCGACACCGGCCTGCGCCCGGTGGTTGCGAGCCTCGGTGGCTGGTCGGTCCCGACCGTCGTCTACGCCACGGGTGAGGACTTCTCGGAGGACAACGAGCCGCTCCCCACGCTGCGCGGCACCCTCGGTCGCGCGCTCGAGGAAGCCAAGCGCGTCGCCGGGTAGCCGCGCGCCGGCTCTCAGGCGGGAAGGACGGGGAGGACCAAGCGCGACGACGAGCGGATGCTCACGCGGACCGCAGGCGCGGCGGGGGGATGCCGGAAGCCCATGATCGCGGGCGCGTGCTTCGCCTGGTCGTCGCTCGTGATCACGAGACCGATGCGGTGCCCGGGGAGGAACCGGTGCGCGTTGGGCACGATCGGGATGCGGTACGAGAGGAGCTGATGGGGCGGTACGGCGATCGGCTCCCGGCAGTCGAGCACCGGCGCGCCAGGCCGGCTCGCCGATTCGTTGACGGAGCGGAGGCTGGCGCGCAGCCAGCCCGCCGTGATGGTGGCTGCGGTGCCGTCGGGTGCGACGTCCAGGAGCGTTGCGATCAAGCTCGCGTCCGAGGTGCTGAGCGTCGCGTCGAGCCGTAGCTCGATGTTGCCGACCACGTCGAGGTTGGCGTCGAGCGGCGCGGACTCCCACTGCAGGTGGGGCGCGAGATCCTCGGGCAGGTTGGCATCCGGCATCTGTTGGAAGTCGCGGGTGATGCACAGGTAGTCGCGCGCTCCGGGCGTTCCCTCCTGTTCGTCGAGGAGCCCGTCCCAGCGGAGCGCGAGCTCGCGGAGGCTCGATTCGGGAGGTGGCCAGGTGTCCGTCGTGCGCCACTCGTCCGCACCCGTGAGCATGTACCGGATCGGTGGCCCGTCCGTGATGCCGGTGTCCGCACCCTTGAGCCACTGGTCGAACCAGGCGAGTGCCTCGTGGTGGAGGCTCTCCCACGGCCAGCTCAATCCGTGCTCGCCGAGCATCGCGACGCGCACGTCCGGGTTGTGCCGCAGCGCGGCGAGCGTCGAGAACGTGCTGGGGAGATGGAGCGGAGCGTTGTCCCAGTCACAGCCGAGGTAGACGGGGATGTCGACGCGGTCCAGGCGCGTGAGCAGGTTCCGCTCGTCCCAGAAGGCGTCGCGCACCGGATGCTCGATGGAGGCGGCGAAACGCAGGTCGTCCCAGGGGTGCGCGTCGTAGCGCGCTCGCATGAACGACTTCATCGCCGCGAGCGCGGACTCCCCGTTGAGGTGCTCGAGCCGGGAGTGCACGCTCTGCGCCTTGAGCGCCTTGCGCATCGCGTTGAGCACCTTCCCCCGCCAGAGGTCCTCGCCGTGCGCGGCGGCGACCCCGACCGTGGTGAGCCAGGAGTTGAAGAACGTGGCGTTCAAGAGGCCGTGGTGCCATACCGCCTCGTAGAGGTCCGCGGTCACCGCGACGGGGAAGATCGCCTTGAGATGCGGCGGCTGCTCCACCGCGGCTTCGAGCTGGGTCATCGCGAAGTAGCTGATGCCGATCATGCCGACGTTCCCGTCGGACCACGGTCGGCTGCCGGCCCATTCCACGAGGTCGTGCATGTCTTCGCGCTCGGTCTGGTCGAACAGGGAGAAGGTTCCGTCCGAGCCGCCGGTGCCACGCAGGTTGGCGATCACGTGCACGTAGCCGCGCGAGACGAAGAAGGAGCTCGCGCCGGCCTCGATGAACCCCATTGGCGCGCCGAGATCCTGGATCTGGCGGGGGTAGGGCGACGCGGACACCAGCACGGGGAACTCACCCTCCGCCGCGGGCCGATAGACGTCGGCGAGCAGGCGGACGCCGTCGCGCATCACGACGGCGACGTCGATCTCCCGGCCGACCTCGTAGCGGGGCTCGGAGAGGTTGCGGTACTCGCGCCCTGTCGTCTGCGGTCCGTTGAGCTGCCGTTCGGTCGGTGCGGTTCCGTCTCTCGGCGCCATCTCCTGATTCTGACGTGCCGGTTCCATGGCCGCGCCATTCGCACGCGTCACGGTCGTGTAACTGCCGGGTCCCGCCTCGGACTCGCGGGCGAAACATCCATGGGCTGTCGTGGACGCCGGGTCGCTTCACCGTCGCCGACATCGAAGGAGACCGCTGTGGCTGCACCGCGATTTCACCTGGGTTGGTTTCTGAACTTCGTCCCCGACGCGTGGAACGAGACGTGGGGATCGGGCGGGGAGCCGTGGGACGGCCGCTTCTACATCGAGATGGCCCAGGCGCTCGAGCGGGCCTGCTTCGACTACGTGATCATCGAGGACAAGGTGATGGTCTCGGACGCGTACGGCGGCACCATGGCCGCGGACCCGAAGCACGGCATCGCCCCGAAGCACGATGCCGCACCTCTCGCGACGCTGATGGCGTACAGCACCGAGCGGCTCGGCATCGTCCCCACGCTGTCGTCGAGCTTCTACCCGCCGTTCCTGCTCGCCCGCATGGTCGCGACGATGGATCACCTCGCGCACGGGCGGATGGGGTGGAACATCGTGACGTCGGCCGAGGACCGG
Source organism: Acidimicrobiia bacterium (assembly GCA_017882945.1). Classification (GTDB taxonomy): domain Bacteria; phylum Actinomycetota; class Acidimicrobiia; order IMCC26256; family JAENVU01; genus Chersky-806. The sequence continues at coordinate 11,471 of JADGON010000367.1, forward strand.
GCGGCGCAGAACTTCGGTCTGGACAAGCTCTACGAGCACGACCTCCGCTACGAGATGGCGGACGAGTACCTGGACCTGGTGTGCCGGCCGTCCCGTGCTCTGCCAGGCCGGCGCGTCGCCGAAGGGACGCGAGTTCGCGGCGAAGTACGCGGACACGATCGTCGCGCCGGGCACGACCATCGCGCAGATGAAGGAGTACCGGTCCGACATCC
>JADGON010000072.1 GCA_017882945.1 Acidimicrobiia bacterium
CCGACGCCTACGGAGATCGCACTCGGGTACGAGCACGCCTGGGACCTGCTCGACTTCGAGGTCGTCTACCGGCTGTCCGGCTACGAGCTGCACGACGGGCTGAAGAAGGCGGACTTCGTCGCCGCGAAGAAGGCCGCCTACGCCGACGGCTCGACCCTCGGCCATCTCGTCGAGAGTGTGGTCGCCGAGAGCGAGACCCGCCAGGGCGATGTCGCTTCGGTGATGACGTGCCTCACGCTGCGCGACGGAAGCGTCGTCCACAACGAGGTGCGCCTGCTCCGGCGTTCGCGAGCGTGGGAAGTCGTGGCCTACGAGCTGCGGCCCGCGTCCGCGAGCTGATTCCCGGCGTGCCGATCCCGGGGCTGCTGCTCACCGGGGGCTCGAGCTCTCGTATGGGAGTGACGAAGGCGATCTTGCTCGTCGACGGTGTCTCGCTGGCCGAGCGAGCAGCGCGCGTGCTCCTGGCGGTCTGCGAGCCCGTCGTGGAGGTCGGTCCGGGCTACTCCCAGCTCACCCGGGTCTCGGAGGACGCGCCCGGATGCGGACCGCTCGCCGCGCTCGTCGCCGGCGCCGACGCGGTCGGCGGGACGGATCCGGTGCTGCTCCTGGCCTGCGACCTTCCCTTCGTGACCGAGGAGCTTGTCGCGCGCCTTGCCGCGTGGCCCGGTGCCGGCACCGTCGTCCCGGTCGATCGCGACGGCTTCGTCCAGCCAGTGTGCGCGCGGTACTCCCGAGACGCGCTCGATCGGGCGCGCGAGCTGGTGGCGTCCGGCGAGCGGTCGCTCCGTTCGCTGTTGAGCGGACCCGACGTCACCCGCCTCGACGACATCGACGGTCGTGTGCTCGTGGACGTCGATACCCCTGAAGATGCGCAGCGGTGGGGGATCCGACCTCCCGGTAGCCTCGAGTCATGACCGCTGCATCGACTCGTCGCGCCGTGACGCCGGTGCGCGTGCAGGCGATCGAGGGTGACCGACTGGTCGAGCGACCCGACCGGCTCGTCACCGAGGAGCCGATGGAGGTCCGGGTCCATGGGGCGGGCCAGGACGCCGAGGCGCTCGCGGTCACGATGCGCACACCGGGTCACGACTTCGAGCTCGCGGTCGGTCTCTGCCGGACCGAAGGTGTCCTCCGCTTCGCGGAGGATCTCGCCGAAGTCCGGTACTGCCTCGCGGACGAACCGGGCCAGCCCCAGGAGTACAACGTCGTGACCGTCGCCATCCGGAGGCCGGTGGACCTCGGCACCCGCAGGGTCGTCGCGGCCAGCTCCAGCTGCGGGATCTGCGGCAAGACCACGCTCGACGAGATCGCGGTCGACTGTGGCCCGGTTGCCTCCGGCCCCGTCATCGCGAGCTCGGTCCTCGTCACGCTGCCGGACACGTTGCGGGCGGCGCAGACCGTGTTCGACGCGACGGGCGGCCTGCACGCGGCCGCGATCTTCTCGCCGGCGGGGGATCTCCTGGTCCTGCGCGAGGACGTCGGTCGCCACAATGCGGTCGACAAGCTGATCGGGAACGCGGTGATGGCGGGGCTCCTCCCGCTCTCGGACTCGGTGCTGATCGTCTCCGGTCGGCTGAGCTTCGAGATCGTGCAGAAGGCCGCGGTCGCGGGGATCCCCGTCGTCGGCGCGGTGTCGGCGCCGTCGAGCCTCGCGGTCGCGACTGCGGAGCGATTCGAGCAGACCCTGGTGGGGTTCCTGCGCGACGGACGCGGCAACGTGTACTCGCATCCTGAGCGGATCCACATGGAGCGCTGATCGATGGCCTGGAAGGGTTCGGCGCGCATCAAGGCCCCGAAGGGGACTCGGAAGAGCCTCTGGGTCGGCTTCAAGCCGTACGGCATCGGGGAGCAGAAGCCGAACCACTACGGCGACATGGCGAAGATCGTGTGGCAGAACCGCCGGAACCTTCCGTACGCCTGGCGGATCCTGAGCAAGGGTGTGTGCGACGGCTGCGCGCTCGGTGTCGCGGGCTTTCACGACTGGACGATCTCCGGTGTGCACCTCTGCACGACCCGGCTCAACCTCTTGCGCGTCAACACGATGAAGGCGCTCGACCCGGGTGTGCTCGCCGACGTGAAGCGCCTGCGGAAGCTCACCGGCGCGGAGCTCCGGGACCTGGGCCGGTTGCCGTACCCGATGGTGCGCCGGCGCGGTGAGCCCGGCTTCACCCGGGTCTCCTGGGATGACGCGCTTGATCTCGTCGCCGACCGGATCAAGCGCAACGATCCCGACGCGTTCGCGCTGTATCTCACCGCACGCGGGATCACGAACGAGGTGTACTACGTCGCGCAGAAGATGACGCGGGTCATCGGGACGAACAACGTCGACAACGCGGCGCGCGTCTGCCATTCGCCGTCGACCATCGCGCTCAAGCGGACGATCGGCGTGGCTGCGACGACCTGCTCGTACACCGACGTGATCGGCAGCGATCTCATCGTGCTGTTCGGTGCCAACGTCGCCAACGCGCAGCCCGTCTTCATGAAGTACCTGTTCCTCGCGCGCAAGCGCGGCGCGAAGGTGGCCGTCGTCAATCCGATGCGGGAGCCGGGGCTGGACAGGTACTGGGTGCCGAGCAACGTCGAGAGCGCGATGTTCGGCACGAAGATGGCCGACGAGTTCTTCGGCATCCACACCGGGGGCGACATCGCGTTCCTCAACGGGGTGCTCAAGGTGCTCCTCGGCGAGGGTGGTGTCGACCGTGCGTTCGTGCGTGAGCACACGACCGGTTTCGACCGGCTCCTCCAGGAGCTCGAGACGGAATCGTTCGCGGATCTGGAAGCCGCTTCGGGCGCGACGCGCGAGGACATGACGCGCTTTGCCCGGATGTACGCGGGGGCGAAGTCCGCGGTGCTCGTCTGGTCGATGGGGATCACCCAGCACGCGAACGGAGTCGACAACGTCGCCGCGATCGTGAACCTGGCGCTGGCGCGCGGCAACGTCGGTCGGAAGGGCGCCGGGCTCATGCCGATCCGCGGGCACTCGGGTGTTCAGGGCGGCTCCGAGATGGGCGCGTACGCGACCGCGTTTCCCGGCGGCCTCGCGATCGACGAGACCAGTGCCGCGGCCCTGTCGGAGACGTACGGGATCCCCATTGGCGCGCGTCCGGGACTCACGGCCGACGCGATGGTCGAGGCCGGCGCACGGGGGAACGTCGAAGTCCTCTACTCGAGCGGCGGGAACTTCCTCGACGTCCTGCCCGATCCCGACTCGGTCCATCACGCGCTCGAGCGGGTGCCTGTGCGCGTCCATCAGGACATCGTGATGTCGAGCCAGATGCTGGTGGACCCGGGTGAGGTCGTGGTCCTGCTGCCCGCGTGCACGCGCTACGAGCAACCCGGTGGCGGCACCGAGACGACGACTGAGCGGCGGATCCTCTTCAGCCCGGAGATCGAGGGCCCGCGCATCGGTGAAGCCCGAAGCGAGTGGGAGATCTTCGCGGACCTCGGTCGCCGGGTGCGCCCGGATCGCGCGCATCTGCTCGAGTTCGCCGACGCGAATGCCGTCCGAGACGAGATCGCCGCGGTCGTTCCCACCTACGCCGGCGTCGAACGGCTCCAGAAGCTCGGTGATGCGGTGCAGTGGGGCGGCCGGCAGCTCTGTGCGGACGGCGTCTTCCCGACGCCCGACGGCAAGGCGAGGTTCTCGGCGGTCACCCCGGCACGGGGCGAGCGCCGGGAGGGACGCTTCGTGCTCAGTACCCGCCGCGGGAAGCAGTTCAACTCGATGGTCTACGCCGCGGTGGACCCGTTGACGGGTGCCGGTCGGGATGCGCTGTTCGTCGGAGCGCATGACGCCGAGACGCTGGGCGTCAAGGAAGGGGCCCCGGTGCTGGTCCGTTCCGAGCACGGGGAGCTCCGGGCCCGCGTCCACCTCGCCCCGATCCGGCCCGGCAACGTGCAGGTCTTCTTCCCGGAGGGCAACGTCCTGTTGCCGCGCGGCCGGCTGGACCCCGAATCCGGCGTTCCCGACTACAACGCGATCGTGGAGATCCTCCCGGCCTAGCGCGACCCGCCCCAGGGCGGCGCGGTCTGCGAGACTCACCCGCAGATGAGCCCAGAAGCACTGTTGACGCTGTTCGACAAGACGGCGGATGCCATCCGGGACGCGGTGGCGCCGATTCACGGTGCCGACCGACGGGCGCGCACCGACCGGCCCGGTCAGTACGCGATCGACGTCGTCGCCGACCGGGCCGCGCTCGAGGTGTTGGGCCGGGTGCCTGTGACCATCGTGAGCGAGGAGTCCGGCATCACCGGCACGCCGAACGCACCCGTGACGGTGGTGATCGACCCGATCGACGGCTCGAGCAACGCGGCTCGCGACATCCCGTACTGGGCCACATCCCTGTGCGCGCTCGACCGGGACGGTCCATTGGCCGCGCTCGTCGTCAACCACGCGACGGGATCTGCATTCCGAGCCTTGCGCGGGAGTGGTGCGACGCGCGACGGCCACCCGCTCGTCCCGTCGACCGCGACCCGGGTCGAGGACGCGGTCGTCGGAATCTCCAACTTCCCGGGGCGGATGCTCGCCTGGAAGCAGTTCCGGGCACTCGGATCCTGCGCGCTCGCGCTCTGTGACGTCGCGTACGGAGCCCTCGACGGCTACTTCGACGCGGGCAGCGTGCACGCGCCTTGGGACTATCTCGGTGGCCTCCTCGTCTGCACCGAAGCCGGAGTGAAGGTGATCGACTCCGAGGATCGCCCGCTCGCCATCGCAGATCCCAGCGCGCGTCGCCGGCTCGTCGCTGCGGGTACGTCACAGTTGCTCCAGGCGCTGCGCGCGGCGACCGGGTGACCGGCCTCGATCTCGCGCACCTCCTCGAGGTGGCGGAGCGCGCGGCGCGCGTCGGTGGTCAGATCGTCTCGGACGGTTTCGGCGTTGCGAACAACATCCGCGCGAAGGCTCCGGGCGACTGGGTGAGTGATGTCGACACCGCGAGCGAGAACGCCGTGCGCGAGTCACTTGCCGCAGCCGAGCCCGACATCGCGTTCTTCGGTGAAGAGAGTGGAGGGGAGCGCGCGTCACTCGGTTGGCTCGTCGATCCGCTCGACGGCACTGCGAACTTCCTCCACGGGCTTCCTGCCGTGGGGGTCTCCATCGGCCTTGTCCAGGACGGTCAACCGATCGTCGGTGTCGTGCACGCGCCATTGTTGGGCGACACGTACTGCGCGTCGCTCGGCG
>JADGON010000368.1 GCA_017882945.1 Acidimicrobiia bacterium
GCCGCCAGGCCGGCTGCGCGTTGAGCGGGGGTGAGATCTCCGAGCACCCGGACCTGATGGAGCCGGGCGAGTTCGACCTCGTGGGGTTCGCGGTCGGTGTCGTGGAGCGGCTCGAGATCCTGCCGCGGGGTGTGGCGACCGGCGACCAGATCATCGGGTTCGGGAGTCCGGGCCTGCGGTGCAACGGCTACTCGCTCGCTCGACGCGCGCTGCTCGACCGTCGAGGCCGGCTGTTCGACGAGCCCGCGTGGGAAGGCGCGCACCATTCCCTCGGCGATGAGCTCCTGATCCCGAGCGTGATCTATGCGCCCGCGATGGCCGAGCTGCGCCGGCACGCCGAAGTCCACGCGTTCGCGCACATCACGGGAGGTGGCATCCCGGGGAACCTGGTGCGGTCACTTCCCGATCGATGCGACGGAGTCGTCCGCCGGGGCACGTGGGAGGAGCCGCGCATCTTCTCGGAGATCCAGGCCGCGGGCGACGTGAGCGACGAGGAGATGGAGCAGGTCTTCAACCTCGGCCTCGGCATGCTCGCGGTCGTGCCGCGCGGCGAGGTGTTCCGGGCGCTCGACGCGGTGCGCGCGGCCGGGCAGGACGCGTGGGTCGTCGGCGAGATCGTCGACGGGCACGGACGCGCGCATCTCGCTCGCTGAGGGGCTACTCGAACCACCGGGCGGCGAGCCACGCGCGTTGCCCACACGCCGGGCACGTGACGTAGCGCGAGTAGTGCCGCCACGGCGTCCACAGCCAGTACGGCAGATGGCGTTGCGCGAACTCCGCGTAGCTCAGTCGCGTGCGCCCGTGACACCGCGAGCACTCGACGACGAGGGTCCCGCGCCGCCGCACCGCGCTCGAGAACAGGGCCCGCTTCCCGTCCGCGTTGTCCGTCACGTGGTCACGGTTCGAGCATGTCGAGGATGGTCTGGGCGAGCTCCCGGTAGGCGACCGCACCGACCGAGGTCGGGGCATGGCCGAGGATCGACTGGCCCGTCGCCGGGGCCTCGGCGAAGCGCACCGAGCGCGGGATCATCGGTTGGAGCACCGGGAGCGCGTAGCGCGCCTCGACGTCGGCGAGGACCTCACGGGCGTGGCGCGTCCGGCCGTCGAACATCGTCGCCACGGCGCCGAGCACGCTGAGGTCGGGCTGGGTGTACGCCCGCACGTCGGCGACGGTCTCGAGCAGCTGGCCGACGCCCCGGTGGCTGAGCGTCTCGCACTGCAGCGGGATGAGCACGCAGTCCGCGGCCGTGAGCCCGTTGATGGTGAGGATGCCGAGCGACGGCGGGCAGTCGAGCAGCACGACGTCGTATGCGTCCTTGACGGTCTCGAGCGCGCGCGCCACCGCGTGCTCCCGGCCCACGCGCCCCACCAGGTGCACCTCGGAGCCCGCGAGGTCGATCGCCGCGGGCAGGATCGAGACCGTCCCCGCGCGTACCAAGGCCTCGGCGGCCTTGTTGCGACCGACGAGGACATCGTGCAGCGACAGCGGCAGCGATTCCGGATCGAGGCCGACCGAGTACGTGAGGCACGCCTGCGGATCCAGGTCCACGAGCAGGACGCGCTGGCCACGTTGCGCGAGCGCGCTCCCCAGCGCGTGCACCGTCGTGGTCTTGCCCACGCCACCCTTTTGGTTTGCCACCGCGAGCACCCGGGCCACGAGCCGGAGTGTACCGACGAGCGTCTTGATCGTCTCCGGCGCGCGGCCGCGAGCTCGACGCGCGCCGCGCGCGTCGGCCACGAGTGGTGGTCAAAACGCTGTGCGCGGTCGTCGAATTCGGGACGCCTCACCCATTTCGGTTTTGGTCCGATGGTGTTATGTTGAATACACCACCTGGAACGTGCGAGACGTTACGCTCCCGGGAGCAATCGGACAGCAGCACGGGGATAGCAAGCCGCTCGACGATCGCTCGACCGGTCGACTGGAGGACACATGCAGGGACAGCCCGAAAACGACGCGCTCCTCACGCCGTCAGAGGTGGCTGCCATGTTCCGGGTCAATCCGAAGACCGTGACCCGTTGGGCCAGGGCCGGAAAGATCTCCGCGATTCGAACCCTCGGCGGTCACCGCCGGTTCCGGGCGTCGGAGATCCGCCGCTTCCTGGAGCAGGTCGAGGAGCACGAAGAGGCCTGAGCTCGTCGCACCCCAGGTGGTGAGGTGCGGAGCAACGCCGGCCGACGTCGCGAGCGCGCACGCGACGTAGCGTCGACGCCAGGCGTTCCAACCGATCGACGATGAGACCCGGTCCTCGGACCGGGTCTCTCGAGTTTCGGCGCGAGTGACGGAATCCTGGAATCTCGCGACGTTTCGCGCGCCCCTTCTCGGATGAGCGGCCCGGGTCGACCGGGTGACCGCGGACGTCGCGTGGCTTCCGAGCGTGACGAGAGGCCCGGTCGCTTCACCGGGCCTCTCGCCCCCCTCCGAGGTGGCCGGGACCGGCGTCGATCCGGTGACCCCACGCTTTTCAGGCGTGTGCTCTGCCGACTGAGCTACCCGGCCGGGCAGGACGAACCCAACGGCTCGTCCAGCGGTCCTGACGGGATTTGAACCC
>JADGON010000073.1 GCA_017882945.1 Acidimicrobiia bacterium
CCTTGCCCTGAGCCGCGAATCGGGGGAAGTCGGCGAAGCAGGAGGAAGTCTACCGACCGCCGATCCCGTAGCCTGATGACCTCATGACCCAGCCCCTCGTCGTCCACATCGGTTTCCACAAGACCGGGACGACGTGGCTGCAGAAAGCGGTCTTTCCATACCATCCCCGTCTGTATCCGTACGTTTCGGGCCGGGTCTGGGACGACCCGTTCCTGCGCTGCATCGTCGCCGAATCGGATCGTGAGTTCGATCCTGAGCGGGCCAGGGCGGCGTACGAGGCCGGCCTGCTCCGCTCCGGTCCCCTTGCTCCCGACCGGGTCGCCGTGGTGTCGGCCGAGCGGCTCTCCGGCCATGCGGCCAGCGGGGGCTACGACACCATCCGGATCGCGCACCGCCTCCACGCCGTCGTGCCCGAGGCGCGCGTGCTCATGGTCGTGCGGAGCCAGATCGACATGATCGAGTCGGAGTACCGCCAGCTCGTCGGCGAGGGCTACCGCGGGCGCATCTCCTCGCTCTGGACCTCCGACGCGTGGAAACGGGTCCAGTTCGACCTCGGTCACTACGAGTACGACACGCTCGTGCGCGAGTACCAGCTCCTCTTCGGCACCGAGAACGTCGGCGTCTTCACCTACGAAGGCGTCGTCGCCGACCGCAACCGCTACCTCGACCGGCTCGCGACCTTCTTCGGCGTCGAGCGTTTCGAGCTCGACCCCGACGTCGGCGAGCAGGACGTCCACCCGGGGCTCCCGAACCGCGGCCTCGGCCTGCTGCGGGCGCTCAACCACTTCCGGCGCACCGAGCTGAACCCGTTCCCGATCGTCGACATCGGCGTGTGGTGGCGCGGCCCGATCGTCGCGGCGTCGCGGATGCTCCCCCGCCGCCGCCACCTGATCCCCGCCGCGAAGCGCGCCGAGCTGGCCGACCGCTACCGCGAGCCGAACGATCGGCTCGCGAAGCTCGTGCCCACCGAGGACTTCGGGTCCTTCATGGCCGCACTCTCGAGCTCAGTGCGCTGACAGCCGGGCGGCAGAGACTCAGTCGCGCATCGTCAGGAAGGCCCGCACCTTCTTCGGTGACAGCGTTGCCTGGGTCCAGATCCCGAGCCGCTGTTTGGCCATCAAGGTGAGCAACACGTTCTGCAGGACCGTCGCGCCCGACGACGCCACCGCGATACCGATCAGCCCCGCGACGTGCGCACCGATGATCTCGCCTCCGATGGTCGCGACCAGCGTGATTCCCGCCACCACGGCGACCAGGCGGTGATGGCCGGTCATGATCAACGCGAAGTTGCACGAGCCGGCGGCCACGCCGAAGAACACGCCGACCGCGAGGATCGCGAGGATGTGGCCGCCCCGACCGAACCGCGGCGTGTAGACGATCTGCATGACCCGGCTCCCCGCGAGCACGAACACGATGAGGCCTGCCAGGCACGGGATCGACGCGAGCGTGGTCGCCCCCCGCATCATCGTCTCGAGATCCTTCTTCTTCCCTTTGGTCCAGAGCTCGGCAATGAGAGGCGCGACGACACCGTTCATCACGAACAGCGGCAGCGAGAGCAGGGTCACGAGGCGCCCCGCGCCCCCGTAGACGCCGATGTCGGGAGCCGGGCGGAAGATGCCGACGATGAAGTTGTCGCCCGAGTTGACGATCATCCCGGTGAGGTCGGTGAGCGTCAACGGGATCGCGATGCCGAGCACCATGGCGGTGGCGATCGGCCGGGCCCGAACCTTGATCCGGCGCGTCTTCGCCCACAGGAACACCATGGCGAGGACCATCGTGATCGTGCTCGCCGCGAGCGAGACCGCGACGGCAACGCGCAATGTCGTCGTGTGCGAGGTCACCGCGATGACGACGAACCCGAGCGCCATCAACACGCTTCGGCACGCATCGCCGAGCAGCGACGCGAGGCGGATGTCGTGCAGGCCCCGGAACGCCTCCGAGGCCGTGAAGCGGATCCCTTCCGCGGCCGCCCACGCCGCGAGCATCACGGTCACGAGCTGGAGGCCCTTTGACGAGTTGTGGAACGGGTGGTGCGCGAGGTAGTCGCCGCCGCCCAAGAGCAGGATCGCGCCGACCACGACCCCGCCGGCAACGTTCAACCGGTTGACCTTGTGAATCGTGCCCTTCGCGACGCCGGGCTGGTCGCGGGCCATCGCTTCGGCAACGAGACGGACCACGGTTCGCGGCAGCCCGAAGTGGGCGAGGATCGCCGCGGTCGCAACGATGCTCGTCGCAAGCGTGTAGACGCCGAACGCGTAGCCGCCGTCTCCGCGCAGCTCGCGCGCGGCGAGCGCGTTGGCAAGGAAGACGCAGAACATCGCCGCCATCCGCGTGCTCAGCGTCCACGCGGAACCGCGGGCGACGCGGTCGACGATGCCGCCCTTCGGTCTCAGGCCTTCCATATCGTCGGCGACGATCGGCGGGGGTTCGTCATCGAAGACCCCATCATCGAACACAACGCGCGTCCGTTTCCGCCTGGACGCGCGAGCCACGGGCGGCCGCCGCTCAGGAAGGCCGAGGAGCGACGGCGAGAAACTCGGCGTACAGCTTCTGCGCCTGTTCGACGAGCGGACGCAGCTCCGGTCGCTCGAGCTCGGTTTGCAGTCCCGGCTTGCGCTCCGCCCGCGCCTTCGACGGCCGCGGCACCTGGGTCTCGAGGCGCGAACCGGTCTTGCCCCTCGACCGCGCGGCCGCTTCGATCTCCGCGAACACCGCCTCGTCAGCTTCGGGGGTGTTGCGGTAGGGCTCGAAGCTCGTGCCGAAGCGCCGGTTCACCTGATCGATGACGACCGCGTAGTCGGACGTCACGGTCGCGAAGTCGGCGACCACGACCTGGTCGAGCACCGGCTGCACCAACCCGTAGAAGGAGTTCCACTCGATCAGCCCGCGGCTCAGACGCTTGCGCGGCTCGCGGATGACCTCCGACA
>JADGON010000369.1 GCA_017882945.1 Acidimicrobiia bacterium
GTGACGTCCAGGATCTCGACGCCGCGCTTGCGGCGACCATGCTGCGATCCGCGTTCGTCGCGGATGCGACCGAGGCGGTGCACGAGTCGTTGGATCTCGACGAGGTCATCGGGCGAGTGGTCGAGCAGTCCTGTCGCCTGGTCGGTGCGGGCAGCGCGTCGTTGCGGCTCACCGACGATGTGGGCGATCTCCGGCCCGTCGCGACCCAGGTCGACATCGCCGGCGAGGTTCCCTCCGAGTCCGCCGAACCGAGTGCCGACATGCTGAAGGTCGTCGGCCAGACGCGTGAGCCCGCGCTGCTCAACTCGGGCACGGTGTCGGTGCTGTGCGTGCCGCTGACCCATCATGGCCGGCTCCTCGGTCTCATCACCCTGGGGTCGAGCGCGGCCAATCGGTTCGACGAACACGACGCCGCGCTGCTCGGCCGGTTCGCGGCTCCCGCCGCCAACGCGATCGCGAACGCCCAGCGCTACGAAGCCGCGGTCTTCCTCCTCGACAGCGACACGCTCGACGCCGCCTGACCCGGCGGTCGGGGTCAGATCGTCCAGGGGTAGTCCGGCTGGGGCCAGTTGACCACGTTGGCTGCGAAGAGCGCTTGGACCTCGGGCTCGGAGTAGCCGAGCCAGTCGAGGATCTCGCGCGTGTTCTCGCCGACGCGCGGCGGCGGTCCGTGGACGTGCGCCGGCGTGTCGGAGAACTGGATCAGCTCGCCGAACTGCCGCAGCGTCCCCATGATCGGGTGCTCGTACTCGGCCACCAGGCCGAGGCGCTCGTTGTCGGCGTCGAACAGCACGAGATCACCGGCCTTCGTGTCGACCGGGATCTCGTTCGGCACCCCCGCGTCGTCGAGCGCACCGGTCCACATCTGCGCCGTCTTCAGCACGAACCGCGCCGCGAGCAACGCCTCGAGCTCTTCACGGTTCTCGCGGCGAAGGTCCGCAACTGCGAACCGGGCATCGTTCGCGAGCTCGGGCAGGCCGAGCGCGCCACACAGCGCGACCCACTCCGGCTCCTTCACGGCGGCGATCTGGATCCAACCGTCTTGGGTCTCGTAGAGCCGGTAACAGGCGTCGATCCCGTGCAATCCCTGGTCCAGCCTCGGGCGGGGGAGTGCCTCTCCATCCACGAGCAGCGCGTCCGAAGCGAACACGGCGCCGCCGTCCATGAGCGACGTCCAGAGCTCCTGGCCCTCACCGGTGCGCCGCTGGTGGAGGAGCGCGGCGAGCACACCGACGACCGAGAGCATCGCGTTCGCCGCGTCGCACATCCCGAAGCGGTAGTAGAGCGGCGTGTTGCCGGTGTGCGCGGCGCCGGCTTCGTATTCGAGCCCGGAGGACGCCTGGTAGAGCGGGTCCAGCCCGCCGAAGTGCGCGAGCGGTCCTTCGAACCCGTACGCCCAGGTGTTGCAGTAGACGACATCGGGATTCACACGCTTGCAGTCGTCGTACCCGATGCCGAGCCGGTTCGCGACGCCGGCCGTCATGTTGTGGTGGACGATGTCGGCCTGGGCCACGAGCTCGAGGGCGATCTTCAATCCGTCCGGGTGCTTGAGGTCGAGCGCGATGTCACGCTTGCCGCGCTGGCACGCGAAGAACGGCTTCCCGGCCAGTCGCATGCCGTCGCCGGTGACCGGCTCGACCTTGATGACCTCGGCGCCGAGGTCGCCGATGATCATCGGTCCGAACGGTCCGGCGAGGTACTGGCCGAAGTCGATGACGCGAACCCCTTCGAGCGCATCCATCAGTCGACCTCCCCGCTGAACGCGGCGATGTCGGCATCGCTGTAGCCGAGCAGTCCGAAGATCTCGACGTTGTGCTCGCCCGGCAGCGGTTGGGGACCCTGGATCCCGCCCGGCGTGCCGAGCAGGTTGATCGGGACGCCGATCTGCGTGGTGTGGCCGAGCTCCGGGTCGTCGATCTCCGCGACCATTCCGTTTGCCACGAGCTGCGGATGCGGATGCCCGCCGGCGCCCAGAGCCTCCTCCATGGTGATGACCGCCTCGATCGCGTGGTTGTTCTCCTGGAACGTGCGCACGAGCTCGTCGCGCGGGTGGTGCTTGTACGCCTCCCTCCGGGCCGCAGTGAACCCCTCGCGATCTTCGGGTGCCATGGTGAGGAACGTCAGCGGGTCGGGCGGGTCTTCGAGGCCGAGCAGCTCGTCCTGGCTCGCCTGGGGGGTGAGGCCGCTCATCACGGACGAGTGCACCCACTCTCCGTCGGCGACCTCGAAGAGCATCTGCTGGTGGATGCCGGGCGGATAGCTCTTGCCCATCAGGTCGTGGAACGCGGCGGGCGCCTTCTCGACGTGCTGCCAGATCTGCGTCGTGTAGAGCAGCGCGCCCTGGTACAGCGACGTGGTGACGTGCTGGCCGCGTCCCGTCTCTTCGCGCGCCACGAGCGCGGCGAGGATCCCGGTGGGGATGAGGAACGCCGCGCCCATGCTCGGCATCGGCATGTGCAGGAAGATGGGGCCCATGCGCCAACCCGGTTGCTCCCACTGCTGACCGCTGCTCGCCTGGATGAGCGCGTCGTAACCGGCCCGCGAGGCGAAGCGGTGACCATCGGGGTAGCCGGGACACGAGCTGTAGACGAGTCGCGAGTTGCGCGCGTGCAGCGCGTCGTACCCGATTCCGAGGCGGTCCGTGACTCCGGGACGGAAGGTCTCGACGATCACATCCGCGTCGTCGACGAGGCGCAGGAATGCTTCGAGCCCGTCGGCCCGCTTCAGGTCAACCGTCACCGAGCGCCGCGAGCGGTTCCAGACCGCGTACCCCGAGTACGCGCGGAACGGGTCGCCGCCGGGGGGCTCGACCTTGATGACGTCCGCGCCCTGCTCGGCCAGCAGCATCACGCCGAGGGGCCCGGCGATGCCCCAGGACAGGTCCAGGATGCGCACTCCATCGAGCGCACCGGCCATCAGATCCCCCTCGTCGACGTGATCACGGCTCGACGTCAGCCTCGCGCATTCCTGACACTCATGTCAGGGTGGCTATCCGGGGTCGGACTCCAGGGTGCTCACTCCGGCGACCGTGCCGGTGCGCTCGAGCCGGGTGAGCGCGTGCTTGTCGTGGCGCAGGTAGCGGTCGAGGAAGTTGTCGATCGTCCGAACGATCTGGTCGAGGTAGGGCGCCCCGAACGGAGTGTGGGGTGCGCCGAGCAACGTCAGCAGGAACTTCGGTGCCTTCGCCTTGGAGTACGACTTCGTGCTCCCGGCGTACGGAACCGTGCCGTCCTTGTCGCCGTGGACGAGCAGCAGCGGCACGCGCGGCCAGGTCCAGGTCCCACCCGGGAAGGTGAGCTGCAGCCCCGACAACGGAACCGCCGCCTTGATCCGCGGATCGGCGTTGGCACTGTTGTAGGTGACGCCGAGCGTCGTGATCGCGCCGAGCGAGTGACCCATCGCGCCGATCTCCTTGCGGTCCATGAGACCGTGGAGCGGTCCGTCGTGACGGTTCATGGTCAGCATCTTGTCGATGACGAAGCTCACGTCCGCGGGTTGGTTCACGTAGTCGACGAGCTTCGGTCCGCCGGGCGCGTTGCGATTCGAGAGCGGGAACGTCGGGGCCGCGACGACGTAGCCATGGGCCGCGATCCGACGTAGCAGCACTTCGCCGTACGCGGGCCCGCTTGCGGTGAAGCCGTGGGAGAACACGATGAGGGGAAACGGTCCCCCGCGTCGTGCCGGCTTCGCGGACGGCGTCGATGGCTTCGACTGATCGCCGGGCGCGCCCGTCGCCGGGTACATGATGAGCACGGGGAGCGTGCGATCAGGTGCGCCGGCATAGGTGCCGTTCTTGTCGGTACGGCGGCTCTTGTCGACGAAGACGACTTCGCGCTTGCCGACCGCGTATTCGGTGAGTGCGCCGGGCCGCGCGTCCGCGCGTGCGAAGGTGGAGGCGCCGACCGGCGTGCCGACCGCCGGACCGACGATCGCGGCGGTGACGAGGACCGCGATCGCAGCTCGCTGGAACCGATGCTCGGAGTGCATGGGCTCGGTCTAGCAGACGAACGGTGCAAATCGCCCGCGCGCGCCGAGACTCTGCACCCCGGGCGGGTTGGGATGCAGAGTCTCGAAACGCGAAAGCGCGCGTGTTGCAGTGTCCCCCAGGACCGCCCGCTGAGCGGCACGGTATCCGCGCCATCCATGCGCCCGCATGGGTCATTCGACCTATTCGGTGGGTCGGCGTGCGGGGGTCAGCAGAGCGCCGCGAGGCTCGACAGCGCGATGCCGCGGCGGCCCTGGCGGATGACGTGCTGGTCCATGCCGTTGGTGACGTACGCGAACGACAACCCGCTCTCCGGGTCGGCCCAGGCGATCTGCCCGCCGGCACCGTTGTGCCCGAACGAGCGCGGCGACCCGGTGTGCCCGAAGCCGCGCAGGTTGGCACGGCCGTCGTCGCCGGCAACGATGAGGCCGAGCGTCCGGTTGGCGGGGATGCCGGACCATCGCTCGGGCCGGTGGTTGCGGACGCGGCCGGTGCCGTCCGCAAGCATCGCGGGGTCCCAGATCTCGCCCGGGTTGTGCAGCAGCGCCTGGTAGAAGAGCGCCAGGTCGGCCGCGCGCATCACGCCGCCGCCACCAGGGACGCCGAGCGCGCGCAGCTTCGGGTCGTTGAAGCCCAGGAGCAGGTCCGCGGTCACGTCGCTGAAGGGGAGCTCCCGGATGCCGAGCGTGGCCTCGAGCTCGTCGGGTGTCGCCTCGTCACCGACGTTCACGAGATGGGCGACCCCGGCTTGATCCTCGACCGGAGCGCCGAGCACCCGGCGCGGCAAGCCCGCCGGTCCGGTGATGCGGTGCTCGATGAGGTCGGCGTAGTCCATGTCGCTCACGCGGTCCATGATCTCGACGAGCACCCAGTGGGCCGAGGTCGGGTGGTACTCGTAGGTCGAGTCGGGCTCCCAGTTGAGCCGCCAGCGGGCGAACTGCTCGACCCGTCCTTGCCGGGTCCACTGCTGCGGTGGTCCGAGCGGCGCGTACGGGAAGCCGGACGTGTGGAGCATCACCTGCTCGACGGTGATCGACTCCTTGCCGTTGCTGGCGAACTCGGGGATGTAGTCCGCGACGGGGCGCGACTCGTCGATCAGGCCGTCGGTGATGAGGGTCCACGCGCCAGACGCGACGAACGCCTTGGTCGCGGAGAACACGACGTAGCGCGTGTCCGTGGTCGCGTCACCGAATGCCTCGAAGTGCTCGAGCTCGCCGTTCCGAGCGATCGCGACCTGGCACGAGGGAAGCAGTCCGGAGTCGATCTCGCGCTGCGCGCGCGTGAGCAGCGCGCCCACCTCGGCGCTCGTGCTCAAGCCGGACCAGCCTGCACCGCCCGGGCGAGCGACTCTTCCCAGGCCCAGTTGGCTTCGAAGTGGCGATTGCCGTCGTCCATGATGTTGTACAGCCAGAAGAACGAGTAGACGCCGCACGTGAAGATCGCCGCCAGGATCCGGCCGACGTAGTTCTGCGGCTGGTGCAAGCGATTGACGTCCGGTACGTCCACCGGTGTGCCGAGCCGGGTGAAGATGAACGCGAGCTCGTTCTCGGCTCCACCCTCGTTGTAGTCGTGCTTGACGAGGTCGCCGTCGAGCAGCACGTAGAGCACGAGCTCGACGATGCCCCGCGCCACCAGCGCGAGCACCAGCCAGATGACCGGGTCGCGGAACTCCCGGGTGAGCCGGCGCAGTCCTTCGAGGTGGGTGGCGACTCGCTCGAAGTTGCCGCGCAGCTCTTCGTCGAGGCCCTGGGCCGTCGCCCGCTCCCAGGCGACCGCGTTCGCCGCTTCGAGCAGCTCCAGGCGTCGGAGGTTGTGGTCCCGTGACCGGTGGACGAGCTGGTACACGACGTAGACGAGGTAGTACCCGCACGTGAGCACGGTCCATCCGAACGCGGTCCAGAAGTCGAAGATGTAGTCCGTCTCGTTGCGTCTGAGGTACGCGGCGCGCACGCGCTCCGCGGCGGGGAGCTGGGGCGGCGGGACGTACTGCGGCTGCGGCGGTGGCTGAGGCATGGGTGGTTGGGTCACGAGCCGCGACCCTACGCGGTCCCCCGGGCGACGTCACCGGGCGAGGTCTATCGTGTCTGCGGGACAGGCCAGATGGGCGTACCGGTGATGGGTTTGGTGCCGTGAACCCCGCATCATGAGCGTGGCGGGATGACGACGAGCGTGGTGACGCTGCTCGTCACGGATCTGGTGGGCTCGACCGCGCTGCGGGTGCAGACCGGCGAGGATCGCTTCGACGGCATCCGGGCCGAGCACGACCGTCTCATGCGCGAGCAGATCACCGCCTGGCACGGCGAGGTCGCCAAGCACACCGGCGACGGGATGATCGCCGTCTTCACGGGTGCGAGCGACGCGGTGAGCGCGGCCAGGTCCATCCAGAAGGCGGTCGAGCGCCGGAACCGGCACGCGGTCGAGCGGTTCGAGGTCCGCGTGGGTCTGAGCGCCGGCGACGTCTCCTTCGAGGACGGCGACTACTTCGGCACCCCGCCGGTCGAAGCGGCGCGGCTCTGTGCGGCGGCGGAGGGAGGCCAGATCCTCGCGGCCGACGTCGTGCGGGTCCTTGCCGGATCCCGCGGCGGCCACACCTACGTCCCAGTGGGTGAGCTCGACCTCAAGGGCCTCCCGCCGCTCGCCAGCGTGGAGGTGGTGTGGGCGCCTGACTCGACCGAGCGCCAGCGGGCCGACTCGGTCGATCCCCGAGCCATCCCGATGGTGGGTCGGAGCACCGAGGTGCGCGAGCTCCTCGCCGAGCTCACGCGGGTGCGTGGAGGCGAGTGCCGGACCATGCTCGTGCTCGGCGAGCCGGGTGTGGGCAAGACGCGCATCGTCTCCGAGCTGCTCGACCTCCACCGAGATGACGTGACGGGTCTCAACGCACGGGCGTATCCGCTGGGGAACACGGCATCGCTCGGGCTCTGGACCGAGGCCATCGAACGTCACCTGCGCCCACTCGAGCCCGACGCGGTCCTCGCGCTCTGTGGTCCGTACGTCGACGATCTCCGGCGATCCTGCCGAGCGCGGCCCGGGCCGGGGCGGGCCGCGTGGACGCCGACCCGCCTCCGGCGCGCCTGCTCGCGGGGCTGGGCGCGCTGCTGGACAACCTGAGCGGTGATGAGCCGGTGATCGTCCTGCTCGACGACGTCCACCTCGCCGACGGCTCGTCGTGGGAAGCACTCAACCATCTGGCGCGCAACCTGATGGGCTCACCGATCCTCCTGTTGCTCACCGCGCGTCCGGTCGAGCTCGGCGACTACCCGATCGCGACCGAGATCGTGCACGGGTTGGAGCAGGACGGCCTGCTGCGCCGCTGCACGCTCGGACCGCTGGGACGCGAGGACCTCCGTTTGCTCGCGGGGGCATGGTTCGAGACGGAGCGGATCGGCGACCCGCTCGTCGACTGGCTCCTCGACCGGTCACGAGGCATCTCCCTGTTCGCCGTCGGCCTTCTCCGCGCGCTTGCCGAGGAAGATGCCGACCTCGACCATCCCGCCCTGACATCGCTGCCCGAGGACCTCACGCAGCGAGTGCACGCGCGGCTCGAACAGCTCGCACCGCCGTGCCGATCGCTCCTGGAGCTGCTGGCCGTCGTCGGGTACCGGATGAACCTGGCCGACGTGGTCGCGCTGAGCGGTCAGCCGATGGAGCGCACGGCGGAGACGCTCGACGAGCTGGTGTGGCGCCGCCTGGTCGACGAGACCGAGGACGGTCGCGAGCTGAGCTACGAGATCTCGCACCCGTTGATGCAGGAAGCGGTCTACGAGCGGATCGGACGCGCGCGCCAGCGCGCGCTGCACCGCCTGGTGGCACGCGTGCTGGTCGGGCAAGGGCACTACGGCGCCGCGGCCGGGCACTTCGTGCACTCCGCGGACGTCGGCGATCCGGAGGCGGTCCAGGCACTGCGCGAAGCATTGCGCCAGGCCGAAGCTCGTGAGCAGCATCACGAGGCGCTCGCGCTTCTCGACGCGTTGCTCATCGTGCTTCCGGAAGGCGATCGTCGTTGGCTCGATGTGTTGGACGCGCTGTCGTGGCAGGCCGACTGGGTGGTCGACCACCGGGCCGACGAGGGCACGGGAGTCGCCGTCCGCGCGATGCGCAACATCAGCCAGCTGGTGGAGGTGAGTCCCGACCCGACGCGACGGGCCATCGTGAAGTTCCACCTCGGCAGCTTCCTGGCCTGGGGTGGTGGCGACGCGCAGAGCGCGGTTGCGATGGTGGAGGAAGCCCGCGACCTGTTTGAGGCGGCCGGCGAGCCGGCACGCGCCCGACTGGCTCGCAACGAGCTCGGGTACCTGGCCGCGCACCGAGGCGAACCCGAGGTCCACGAGGCGGCCGCGCGAGCCGTGCTGGCCGAGGCGGAAGCGGCCGGCGACCGCTTCGGGCAGCTCCAAGCGCTGTGCTCGATGGTCTTCGCGCTCCAATGGACCGGGCGGGTCACGGAGTCGGAGCCGTTCATGGAGCGCGCCCTGGCGCTCGCGCGGGCCGAGGGCAAGTGGTACCGGGTGAGCTACATCCAGGGTCAACAGGCATTTGCGTCGATGGTGTGCGGACGCTCGGCCGAAGCCGACGAGCGCATCGCCGCCGGGCGGGCCGCGAACCCCTCCTACCGGGACACGTTGCTTCCCGACCACGAGATCATGGTGGCCTGGCTGCGCGGCCGGTTGACCCGGTCGGCGGCCTGCGGTCGCGACCTGCTCGACTGGTCGGGCGGCAGGACGAGCCCGCGCCGGATGGGCGTTGCGTACGCGGCGATCGCGTCCGCCGAGCTCGGTCGCTTCGACGACGCCGATCGCCTCAGCACCGCCAGCGAGGCGTCGTTCCAGGGTCAGCGGTTCTGGCTCCACGGGGAGATGACCGGCTGGGGTCGAGCGACGGAGCACGCACTGCGGGGAGACGTCGAGAATGCACGCGACGGGTTGACCGACTCGCTCGGCGAGCAGGTGGCGCGGTCGTCCGGCCTGTTCGCGCGCTTCGTCGCGGTCGATCTCGCCGAGCTCGCAGTCGAGCGTGGTCTGGTGGAATCGGCCGCGTTCGCGCGGTCGAGCGTCGAGCAGCTGGGCGAGACCGCGATCGCGTCGCTGCGCGCCTGTGACGACTTCGTGGAGGGGGCGAGCCTGCTCGGCGGCGGAGCGCCCGATGAGGCGCTTCCCGTGCTCGAACGCGCGCGGGACGCCTTTGCCGCGTCCGAGTGGCCGTTGTTCGCCACCCGCACGACCGTGCTGATCGGGCGCGCGTGCGCACGGAGCGATCGTCCGGCCGCGGTGCAGGCGCTCGAGCAGGCCGTCGAGCAGCTGACCGAAGCCGGCGCCACCGTTCGCCGTGCCCGCGCGCTCGAGCTCCTCGAGGGTCTCGGGACGGCCGGTCGCCGCGCGCGCACTGCAGTCGAGGGTCCTGAATCACTCACGAAGCGTGAACGGGAAGTCACGAAGCTCGCGGTCGAAGGCCTCTCGGCGCGCGAGATCGGGCAACGGTTGTTCATCGGGGAGCGGACCGTGGAGACCCATCTCGCGAACGCGTACGCCAAGCTCGGCGTGCGCTCCCGCGTCGAGCTCGCCCGCAGGGCTCCCGAGCTCGACCTCTGACCGCCCGCGCGTGTGCCCGTCGTCACCTCGACGGCGGTACGGAATCCCGGATGGGCACATCTCCGTACACGAACTCCGTACTGGTCCGGATGTCGTGCCGCGCGCGCTTCCGTACCGTCGAAGGCACACACCGATCCCTCACGAGGAGACCAGACGATGACCACCATGACCACCACCCCCGGGCACGTGCTCGATGACGAGCTCATCGAGCGGTGCGGGGCCCGCGCCGCGGGCTACGACCGGGACAACACGTTCTTCACCGAGGACTTCGAGGAGCTGCGCACGACCGGCTATCTCACGATGGCCGTCCCCACGGAGATGGGCGGGCTCGGGTTCACGCTCGCCGACGTCTGCCGCGAGGAGCGGCGCCTGGCCCGGCTCGCCCCGGCCACCGCGCTGGCGACCAACATGCACGTCTACTGGACCGGGATCGCCGCCGATCTCTATCGGGCGGGGGACAGCTCGCTCGTCTGGCTGCTCGAAGAGGCCGTCGCCGGTGAGGTGTTCGCCGCCGGACACGGCGAAGCCGGCAACGACCTGCCGGTGTTGATGGCGGTGGCCCAGGCCGAGCCGGTCGACGGCGGCTACTCGTTCACCGGCCACAAGATCTTCGGATCGCTCTCGCCCGTGTGGACCCGGCTCGGGCTGCACGGGATCGACACCTCGGATCCCGCCAACCCGAAGATCGTGCATGCGTTCATGCCTCGCGACACGTCGGGCTACACGATCATGGAGACCTGGGACACGCTCGGGATGCGGCCGACGAGAAGCGACGACACCTTGCTCGAAGGTGCGTTCATCCCGGACCGCTACATCGCGCGCGTGGTCCCGGCCGGCTTCGCCGGCGCCGACCTCTTCGTGCTCGGGATCTTCGCCTGGGCGGAGTGCACCTTCGCCAGCATCTACACGGCCATCGCTGAGCGCGCGCTCGAGCTCGCGGTCGCGACTGCGGGCAAGCGCTCGTCGGTCGCCCTGGGTGGGCGGTCGATGAAGTACCACCCGGAGATCCAGCACGAGATCGCCGACATGGCGTTGCTGCTCGAAGGGTCGGTTCCCCACGTCGAACGGACGGCGTCGGACTGGTCCAACGGCGTGGACCACGGTGGGCTCTGGCCGATGAAGCTCGTGTCCACGAAGTACCACGCGGTCGAGAGCGCGAAGCGAGTCGTCGACCTGGCCATGGACGTCTCCGGTGGCTCCGGGATGTTCAAGAGCCAGGAGCTGGAGCGTCTGTACCGCGATGTGCGCTGCGGTGGCTTCCACCCGGCGAACAACGCGCTGGTCCACGAGCTCGTGGGCAAGACGATGGTGGGCGTCCTCGGTGAGGAGCCGCGTTGGTAGAAGGCGCCGTGTGGTGGTAGTGATCCTCGGGTGAGCTACGAACCGTCACCCGAGGATCACTTCACGTTCGGCCTCTGGACGGTCGGGAACCGCGGTCGTGACCCCTTCGGCCACGAGACCCGACCCGCCCTGGACCCGGTCGAGTCGGTGCAGCGCCTGGGCGGGCTCGGCGCCTACGGGGTCAGCTTCCACGACGACGACCTGATCCCTCCGGGCTCGAGCGCATCGCAGCGCGAGGACATCCTCAAGCGGTTCCGCGCTGCGCTGGACGAGACGGGCATGCGGGTCCCGATGTCGACCACGAACCTGTTCTCGCATCCGGTGTTCAAGGACGGTGCCTTCACCGCGAACGACCCGAAGATCCGTCGGCACGCGCTGCGCAAGACGCTGAACGCCATTGACCTCGGCGCCGAGCTCGGCGCGTCGGTGTTCGTGATGTGGGGTGGCCGGGAGGGCGTCGAGTCGGACGCCGCGAAGGACATCCCCGCCGCGCTCGACTGCTACGCCGAAGCGGTCAACGCGTGTTGCGCGTACATCACCGAGCGCGGCTACGAGATGGAGATCGCGCTCGAGCCGAAGCCGAACGAGCCGCGCGGCAACCTGTTGCTCCCCACCGTCGGGCACGCGCTCGCGTTCATCCACGAGCTGGAGTTCCCGGAGATGGTGGGCCTCAACCCCGAGTTCGCGCACGAGACGATGAGCGGCTTGTCGTTCCATCACGCGGTCGCGCAGGTGCTCTGGGCCGACAAGCTCTTCCACATCGACCTGAACGGTCAGGTGCCGGGCAAGTACGACCAGGACTTCCGCTTCGGCTCGGAGGGCGTGAAAGACGCCTTCTACCTGGTGAAGCTGCTCGAGGACTCCGAGTGGGACGGCATGCGGCACTTCGACGCGCACGCGTACCGGACTGAGAACGTCGATGGGGTGTGGGACTTTGCCCGCGGCTGCATGCGCACCTACCTGATCCTCAAGGAGAAGGCGGAGCGGTTCGCCGAGGACGCGGACATCCAGGAGGCGCTCGCCGCGGCGAAGGTCGACCAGCTGAGCCTGCCGACGCTGCCCGAGGACGGCGAAGACCGCTTCACGAAGCTGCGCAAGGAGACGGTCGACATCGACGCGCTGGCGGCCGTGGGCTGGGGCCACGAACGGCTCGACCAGCTGGTCACCGAGCTCCTCCTCGGCACGAGGTAGCCACGAGTGCCACTCGTAGCGGGCGTCGACTCCTCGACGCAGTCGACCAAGGTCGAGGTCCGTGACGCGGAGACCGGGCGCCTGGCCGGCCACGGTTGGGCGCCCCATCCTCCGACGTCGCCGCCCCGGTCGGAGCAGGATCCCGAGATCTGGTGGCGGGCCCTCGGTTCAGCGCGGGCCGAGGCTGGTCGCGTCGACGACATCGCGGCGATCTCCGTTGCCGCACAGCAGCACGGGCTTGTGGTCCTGGACGCGCGCGACGAGGTGCTGCGACCCGCGAAGCTCTGGAACGACACGGAGTCCGCGCCCGACGCCGCATGGCTGCTCGGCCAGCTCCCCGACGGCGCAGCCGGTTGGGCGGGCGCGTGCGGCTCGGTCCCCGTCGCGGCATTCACGATCTCGAAGCTCTCGTGGCTGCACCGGACCGAGCCTGAGGTCTTCGCGCGCATCGCCCGCGTCCTGCTGCCGCACGACTGGCTCGCGTGGCGGCTCACCGGCGAGCTCGGGACCGATCGCGGGGACGCGTCGGGCACGGGCTACTGGTCGGCGGCCTCCGGCGAGTACCGGCTGGACCTGCTCGAGATCGTCGACCAGGACCTGGACTGGGCGGCGGCCCTCCCGCCCGTGCTCGCGCCCGAGGCGGCGACGGGCACCGGCGACAACATGGCTGCGGCGCTCGGGCTCGGGCTGCGCGCGGGTGATGTCGCGATCTCGCTCGGGACGTCGGGCACGGTGTTCGCGGTGAGCGACGCGCCGACCGCGGACAGCACGGGCGCGGTGTGCGGCTTCGCGGATGCCACGGGCCGGTACCTTCCACTCGTGTGCACCCTGAACGCCACGAAGGTGACGGACGCGACTGCGCACCTGCTCGGCGTGGATCTCCCGGAGCTCGACGAGATGGCGCTCGCGACGGCTCCGGGTTCCGGGGGGATCGTGTTCGTGCCGTACCTCGACGGGGAGCGCACGCCCAATCGGCCCGACGCGACCGGCACCATCTCCGGGCTGCGGTCCGATGTCGCGCGCGAGCAGCTCGCCCGCAGTGCATTCGAAGGAGTCGTCTGCGGGTTGCTCGACGGCCTCGATGCCGTGCGAGCTTCCGGCGTGGCCACCGACGGAAGGCTCTTCCTGGTCGGTGGGGGCGCGCGCAGCGGCGCCTACCGTCAGATCCTGGCCGACCTCGCCCAGCGCCCGGTCCTGGTCACGGCCGAGGACGAGCTGGTGGCGCTCGGCGCGTGCGTGCAAGCCGCGGCACGCCACACCGGAGTCCCGATTGCCGAGATCCAGGACGCATGGGCGCTCGGGATGGGGACCACCGTCGATCCGGTGGCGGATCCCGATGCCGCGAGCGACGTGCGCGCGGCCTACGCCTCGGCGCGCGACTCGGGCTGAGCCGTCTCGTTCCCTGCGCCGGTGGCCTCGGCCGGCGCGGCGTCCCGGGCCCGGCGCTTGCGGTGCCAGCGAATCCCACCTTCGAGTGCCGCGAGGATCGTGTCGTTGTCCCTCGAGATCTGGTTGTGCACGTAGCGCTCGAGCCCGAGCCGCCGCATCCACGGGTTGAAGCACTCGTAGCTCTCGGAGAAGTGGATGCGGGTGCGACCGTCGCCGAGATCCTCGAGCCGCGTATGGCCGACGGCCTTCGACCACAGCGGCTTGCCGATCGCGTCGTAGCGCCACGACTCGCATGGCCGCACTTCGGTGAGCCACTCCCACGACTTCCCGACGCCGCCGGAGAGCAGGAACTTCGGCACGGGAAACGTGCAGTGGCGGACGAGCCCCTCACCGATCTCGTCACCGGGATGCAGGATGTCGATCCGACCGATCTTTCCCTGAGGCCGGTCCGGGCCGCGGTACCAGAACAGCTCCCACACCTCTTCGGGCGGAGCATTCACATCCAGCGAGTACTCATGGCGTTGCACGTTCTCGAGCCTATGCGGGAGGGATAGCGTCGCGTCATGGCCCCCGAGGATCTCCCGCCGATGGAGGTCGCGAACTCGTTGCTCGATCTCGTCGGCAACACGCCGATGGTCCGCCTGCGGCGGGTCGGGGCGGACCTCACCTGCGACCTGATCGCCAAGGTGGAGATGCTGAACCCGGGCGGGAGCGTGAAGGACCGTCCGGCGATCGCGATGATCGACGCGGCCGAGCGTGAAGGTCTCTTGAAGCCGGGGGGAACCATCGTCGAGCCCACGTCGGGCAACACCGGCGTCGGTCTCGCGATCGTGGCCGCGCAACGCGGCTACAGCTGCATCTTCGTGATGTCGGACAAGATGAGCCCGGAGAAGGTGGCGCTGCTCCGCGCGTACGGCGCCGAGGTCGTGGTGTGCCCGACCGCGGTGCCGCCCGAGCATCCGGACTCGTACTACTCCGTCGCGGACCGGCTCACCCACGAGACACCGAACGCGTTCCGCCCGGACCAGTACTCGAACCCACACAACCCCGAGGAGCACGAGCGCTCGACCGGGCCGGAGATCTGGCGCCAGACCGCGGGCCGGATCACCCACTTCGTCGCGGGGGTAGGGACGGGCGGGACGATCACCGGGGTCGCGAGGTACCTGAAGAAGATGAACCCCGCGGTGCAGATCATCGGCGCGGATCCGGAAGGCTCGGTGTATTCGGGAGGGACCGGGCGCCCGTACCTCGTCGAGGGGGTCGGCGAGGACTTCTGGCCACCGACCTACGACCCGGCGCTCGTCGACCGCGTCGTGATGGTGACCGACCGCGACTCCTTCGACGCGGCGCGCCGGGTGACGCGCGAAGAGGGGTTGCTCGTCGGCGGGTCGTGTGGCACCGCGGTGCACGCGGCGCTCGTCGTCGGCCGGGAGCTGGGTCCGGAAGCGGTCGTCGTGGTGCTGTTGCCGGACTCCGGCCGTGGCTACCTGTCCAAGATCTTCAACGAAGACTGGATGATGGACTTCGGCTTCATCCGCTGCGACGACCCGTGCGCGGGCGACGTGCTCGCGAGCAAGGACGGCTCGATCCCGGATCTCGTGCTCGTCACCCCGGACGAGACTGCCCGCAGCGCGTGGGCCCTCATGCGCGGCCTCGGTGTCTCGCAGGTCGTGGTCAGCGTGAGCAAGGAGCCACCGCTCGCCGCGAAGGAGGTGAGCGGCACGCTCGACGAGCTCTCGCTCATGGACCTCGCGTTTCGCGATCCCGCGGTGCTCGAGCGCCCGGTGGTCGAGATCATGAGCCCGGCGATGCCGATGATCGGGATCGGTGAGCCCATCCCGAACATCGTCGAGCGGTTGGAGCAGTCCGCGGCCGTGCTCGTGCTCGACGGAGGTCACCCGGTCGGCGTGCTGAGCCGCTCGGACGTGTTGAGCTTCCTCGCCGGGAAGGCCGCCGGTTGACCGGCTCCGATCAGCAGCCATCCGGATTCGAGACCCGCGCGATCCACGCGGGCCAGGACGCCGACTCGGCCACGGGCGCGGTGATCGTCCCGATCCACCTCGCCACGACGTTCGCCCAGGACGCGGTCGGCAAGCACAGCGGGTTCGAGTACGGCCGCAGCGGCAATCCCACCCGTTCCGCGCTCGAGTCGTGCGTCGCGTCGCTCGAAGGCGCGGCGCGTGGTCTCGCGTTCTCGAGCGGGATGGCCGCGGAAGATGCCGTGCTCCGCGCGCTTGCGGGCCCGGGCGACCACATCGTGATCCCCGACGACGCGTACGGCGGCACGTTCCGCCTGGTGTCGAAGGTGCTCGCGCCGACCGGAGTGAGATGGAGCTCCGCCGCGCTCGCATCGACCGATGCGCTGCGAGCAGCGTGGACCGATGCGACGAAGGTCGTCTGGGTCGAGACCCCGACGAACCCGAACCTTGGGATCGTCGACATCGCGGCCGTCGCCGAGGTCGCGCACGAACGCGGCGCGGTGCTCGTGGTCGACAACACGTTCGCGACGCCGTACCTCCAGCGCCCGATCGAGCTGGGTGCGGACGTTGTGGTGCACTCGAGCACGAAGTACCTCGGGGGGCACTCGGATGTGGTCGGTGGGTTCGTCGCGGTGGCCGACGACGAGCTCGGCGAGCGCATCGGGTTCCTGCAGAACGCGGTGGGTGGCGTGCCGAGCCCGTTCGACTGCTACCTCGTCCTGCGCGGGGTCAAGACACTCGGGGTGCGGATGGACCGTCATTGCGTCAACGCGACCGCGGTCGCGGAGATGCTGGTGCGCCACCCTGCGGTCGCGCGGGTGCTCCATCCGGGCCTGGCGTCGCATCCCGGCCACGACGTGGCAGCCCGACAGATGCGCGGCTTCGGCGGGATGGTCAGCTTCCTCGCCGCCGGGGGTGAAGAGGCTGCGCTCGAGCTGGTAGCTCGGACCAAGGTCTTCACCCTGGCCGAATCCCTTGGTGCGGTGGAGTCGCTGATCGAGCATCCGGCCCGCATGACCCACGCGTCGGCCGAGGGCTCACCGCTTGCCGTTGATCCGGCGCTCGTCCGGCTCTCGGTCGGGATCGAGACGCTCGACGACCTCCTCGCCGACCTCGACCAGGCCCTGAGCCGGTAACGGGTGGGCGGTTCGGTATCCTCGACCGGACATGGTGGTCCTGGTGGTGATCGAGGCAGTGGTGCTCGCGTTCCTCGCGCTGCTGGTCGCCGGATTGCTCCGCAGCCACGCCGAGATCCTCCGTACGTTCCATGACCTCGGAGTCGGACGCGACCCGTCGGCGGGATCCGGTCTCATCACCGGGGTCCCTGTCCCGAGCCGTGCTCCGACCCTCGCCCGCACGTCTGCAGGCTCCGAGGCGACGCAGGCCGTCGACATCGCCGGATCGACTCCGGGCGGCGACGCGGTGGTCGTCGGGATCGCGGGAGCGGCACAGCCCACGCTGCTCGCGTTCCTTTCCAGCGGTTGCATCACGTGTCGCCACTTCTGGGAGACGTTCGCCGATCCCAACTTGAGGTTGCCGGGCGGTGCGCGCCTGGTCATCGTGACGATGGGTGCGGAAGCCGAGAGCGAGGCGGCGATCGCGAAGATGGCACCGCCGGACGTGACGGTCGTGATGTCATCCGACGGTTGGGACGACTACGACGTTCCCGGCTCTCCGTACTTCGTGTTCGTCGACGGGGAGAGCAGCCAGCTGGTGGGGCAGGGGACCGCGCCGGACTGGGACCAGGTCCTGCACCTGATGAACGAAGCCGGCGACGACGGCGCGCTCGAAGCTGCCCGTGCCGCTTCGGACACGCGCACTCGCCGCGCCGAGCGGCGCAAGCTCGACGACCGCGCGCGAGAGGCGCGTGCCGACGAGATGCTGATGGCCGCCGGCATCTATCCCGGTGATCCGAGCCTCTATCCCGCGACCGACCCCAGCGGCACCGAACCCGAGCGCTGAGTTGGCCAAGCTCCGGGGTCACGATGTGAGCTGCACGCTTCCCGCGGGTTGGGACGGGCGCATCACGGTTCGGCGCGACGGCCAGCCCGAGGCGTTCCTCGCGGCAGGGCACGAGCTCTTCACCGCGCGGCCCCAGCCCGTCGTGCACCTGGCGAACTTCGCGCTGCCCGAAGAGCGCGGGGACTTCGGCAGCGGTGCGGTCGAGCTGATGGGTAGCCGCGACGTCTTCATGGTGCTGTTCGAGTTCGAGCCCGAGGCGGTGCAGACCGCGCTCTTCAAGGCGAAGGGCATGCCGCGTTCGATCCCCTCGAACGCGTTCGACCCGACCGTGCTGCGGCGCGGCATCGCCGGGCAGGCCGGCTACCAGCACTTCTTCCAGGAGGCCGGGCGTGCGTTCTGCCTCTACATCGTGCTCGGGAGCGCGACGGCACGGGGCCGGTTGGTCCAGCTCGCGAACTCGGTGCTCGCGACCGTCCAGATCGCGCCGCGGGCGCAGGGTTAGGTCTGTCGGAGATGGGTGCTTGGGCCGGTCCGTTCCTCGTCGCGGCACTGCTGCTCACGATCGCGGGCGCGCTCAAGGCGCATGACCCGGTCCTGACGGTGGGCGCGCTCCGCCGGGCCGGGCTCGCCGTCCCGCCGGTCGTCGTGCGCATCGGGGGTGCTGCCGAGGTCGGCATCGGGGTCGTCGCGATCGCGACGGGCGCGCCCGTCGCGGCCGCGCTCGTCGCGCTGTCATATCTCCTCTTCACCGGGTTCGTCGTGCTGGCACTGGCGCGTCACATCCCGATCGGATCGTGCGGCTGCTTCGGCAGGGTCGACACGCCGCCGAGCCTGGTGCACGTGGTGCTGAACGTCGGGGCGATCGTGGCTGCCACCGCGGTCGCGCTCGGGCCCGGCGGCGGGATCGGCGAGGTCCTGGCCGACCAGGACCTGCTCGGACTCCCGTTCCTGGTGTTCGTGGCGACCGCGACCTACCTCGCGTTCCTCGCGTTGACGGCGCTGCCCCAGTTGCGCAGCCTCGAGGCCCCGCGGGCCCGCCCATGAGCCAGCGACTCGCCGAACGCGCCGCGAAGTTCCTCGGCAGCCGGAAGACGACGCGCCGTAGCTTCTTGCAGAAGACGGCGGTGGTGGGCAGTGCCATCGCGGTCGTGCCGAAGGACTACCTCCTCCGGCCGGGCTCGGCCTACCAGGCGCTGTGTGCCTGTGGTGGCCAGAACTGCGCGTGCGGCTCCCTGTGCTGCGACGGCTTCACCGAGTTCTGCTGCACGATGACGGGTGCGAACGTGTGCCCACCCGGCACGATCGCCGCCGGCTGGTGGAAGGCCGACGGATCGAGGTACTGCAGCGGCCCCCGCTACTACGTCGACTGCAACGCGACGTGCCACTGCGGAGGCGGCCGCATCTGTCCGGACAACTGCTCCGACATACCGTGGGGCTGCGGTTGCGGCCGGGGCGACTGCAACAATCGCAAGGCCGGCTGTACCGCATTCCGGTACGGCCAGTGCAACCAGCAGGTCGGGACCGTCGGCCGCATCGCGTGCCGCGTCGTGTCGTGTGACCCGGCCGTGCTCGTGGTCGGGAACTGCGCGCCGACGCTGGCCGTCGACAACTCGACCGCGAACCACAACAAGCCGTGTCTCCAAGATCCACCGAAGCCGAAGGAGGTCGACGAGGAGATGTTCCGCATCATCAAGGGCGACGTGAGCAACACGCTCTGGATCACGAACTGGCTCGAGAAGCGCCGCATCACATCGCCGGACGAGGTGAACGCCATCATCTCGGCGGGAGTGACGAACGGTGCGCCGCCGATCGTCTGGCCTCAGGCGTGGGTCGACGCCATCCCGATCATCAAGTAGCGCTCAGGACTTCTGGCCGGCGAGCTTGCGGTTCTTGAACTGGGCCTTGACGTAGTCCCGGTTCAGCAGCGCGATGAAGTCGATGGAGATCTCCTTCGGGCACGCCGCCTCGCACTCACCATGGTTCGTGCACGAGCCGAACCAACGCTCCATCTCCTCGACCATGGCGACCACGCGCGTGAAGCGCTCGGGTTGACCCTGGGGGAGGAGGCTGAGGTGTGAGTACTTCGCCGCGGTGAAGAGCTGGGCTGCGCTGTTCGGGCACGCAGCGACACAGGCGCCACAACCGATGCAGGCGGCCGCGTCCATCGCCGCATCGGATGACTCCTTCGGAACGAGGATCTCGTTCGCGTCCCGGGCGCTGCCGGTCGGCGCGGTGATGTAGCCACCGGACTCGACGATGCGGTCGAACGCGCTGCGGTCGACGGCGAGGTCGCGGATGATGGGGAAGCCGGCCGCCCGCCACGGCTCCACCGTGACCGTGGCCCCGTTCTGGAGCTTGCGGAGGTGGAGCTGGCAGGTCGCGGTGCCGGTCTCCGGACCGTGGGCGCGACCGT
Source organism: Acidimicrobiia bacterium (assembly GCA_017882945.1). Lineage (GTDB taxonomy): Bacteria > Actinomycetota > Acidimicrobiia > IMCC26256 > JAENVU01 > Chersky-806. Next base: position 19,846 of record JADGON010000369.1, read on the forward strand.
CGATCATCATGGCGCACGATCCGCAGATGCCTTCACGGCAGTCGTGGTCGAAGGCGACGGGCTCTTCGCCCCGGGCGTTCAGCTGCTCGTTGAGCACGTCGAACAGCTCGAGGAACGACATCTCTGCGCTGACCTCGCGCATCTCGTAGGTCTCGAACCGCCCGGCGGCATCGGGCCCGTCCTGCCGCCACACCTTGAGGTTCAGATCCACGCGTACGTCTCCCTGGTCACTTGTAGCTGCGTTGCGCGAGCGCCACGTTCTCGAACGTGAGCTGCTCCTTGTGCAGCACCTGGGCCTGGTTCTCGCCCTGCCACTCCCACGCGGCGACGTACGCGAACTCGTCGTCGTTGCGGAGGGCCTCGCCTTCCTCCGTCTGGTGCTCGACCCGGAAGTGCCCGCCGCAGCTCTCCTCGCGGTGGCGCGCGTCGCGCACGAGCAGCTCGCCGAACTCGAGGAAGTCCGCCACTCGGCCCGCCTTCTCGAGCGACTGGTTGAACGTCTCGTTCTGACCGAGGACGCGGACGTCGGACCAGAACTCTTCGCGCAGCCCCGGGATCTCACCGAGCGCCTTGTCGAGGCTCTCGGCGCTGCGCGCCATGCCGCAGTTGTCCCACAGGATCTTGCCGAGCTCGCGATGGAAGTGGTCCACCGACTTCGTGCCGTTGACCGAGAGCAACCGCTGCACCCGGTCCGACACCGCAGCCTCGGCCTCGAGGAACGCCGGGTCGTCGGTCGGGACTGGTGCGGTGCCGAGCAGGGGAGCGAGCCCGTCGCCGATCGTCGCCGGGAGCACGAAGTAGCCGTCGGCGAGCCCCTGCATGAGCGCGCTGGCACCCAGGCGGTTCGCACCGTGGTCCGAGAAGTTCGCCTCGCCGAGCACGTACAGGCCCGGGATGTTGCTCATCAGGTTGTAGTCAACCCAGAGGCCACCCATCGCGTAGTGGATGGCCGGGTAGATGCGCATGGGAACCTTGTACGGGTCCTCGTCGGTGATGCGCTCGTACATCTGGATGAGGTTGCCGTAGCGCTCCTCGATGACGTCCTTGCCGAGGCGGCGGATCGAGTCGGCGAGGTCGAGGTACACGCCGTTCTTCAGCGGACCGACCCCGCGGCCGGCGTCGACCTCGCGCTTGATCGCTCGGGATGCGACATCGCGGGGCACGAGGTTGCCGAACGCGGGGTAGCGGCGCTCGAGGAAGTAGTCGCGGTCGTCCTCGGGGATCTGATCGGGCGATCGCGACTCGCCGGCGTCCTTCGGCACCCAGACCCGGCCGTCGTTGCGCAGCGACTCGCTCATCAGGGTGAGCTTCGACTGGAAGTCGTCGCTCGCCGGGATGCAGGTCGGGTGGATCTGGGTGAAGCACGGGTTCGCCATCAGCGCGCCACGGCGGTGGGCCCGCCAGA